>CABUQI010000027.1 GCA_902493545.1 uncultured Collinsella sp.
CGTAGCCCACTCGGCAATATCGAGCCCCACGATGCAGCCGGCAATGACGGTGCACGCGCCCGCCACAAGCATGACCTTAATGTTGCGCTCGGTCTTGACGGCGGTGACGAAGCCCTCCATAGCGTAGGAGAAGGACTTTAAGAAGGACGGATGGTCCTTGTTCGATCCGGGAATCATAGAAGGCTCCTAGTCGTGGGCATGATTGGTTATGGGGCCGACGTGGACGAGCTTGGGGTCCTCGCCGCGCTCAAGCGCCAAGTCGCGCAGGATGGCGTCCTCACGTGCCTCCATGACCTCGGCCTCGTCGTCCTCGATATGATCGTAACCCAGCAGGTGCAGCATGCCATGCACGAGCATCAGTCGGCACTCATCGGCGGGGCTGTTGCCAAAGCCGGGGGCCTGGCGGGCAATAACCTGCGGGGCCAAGATGATATCGCCAAGCTCGAGCGTCTCGTCGGCGGGAATATCCTCGTCAAAGGCCGAGTCACATTCAAACGAGAGCACGTCGGTCGTGCGATCGATGCCACGCCACTCGTGGTTGAGCTCGTGCATCTCGTCCTCATCGACATACGAAAGGGAAATCTCGACCTCACGCTCAACGCCCTCGGCGGTAAGCACGACCTCGCAGATGTGCTCCACCTCCTGGGCATCGAGCAGCGTATCGAGCTCGGCATCGTTGCTGATCAATACACTCAACGGGACTCCTTTCGATCGTGTGCGCGCTGCTCGCGCGCATCGTCGTATGCATCATAGGCCTCAACGATACGGCCCACCAGGGCATGGCGCACCACATCGGCGCGCTCCAGGTGAGAAAACGCCACATCGTCGACGCGACCCAAAATCTGCTCCACATCGGCAAGACCGCCGCGACGACCCACCAGGTCACGCTGGCTCAGGTCGCCGGTAATCACGAACTTGGAATTAAAACCCAGACGCGTCAGGAACATTTTCATCTGCTCGGGCGTCGTGTTTTGTGCCTCATCGAGCACCACGAAGGCATCGCTCAGCGTTCGACCGCGCATGTAGGCGAGCGGGGCGATCTCAATCACGCCACGTTCCATAAGCTCATCGGTGCGTTCGCGATCCATCATGTCAAAGAGGGCATCATAGAGCGGACGCATATATGGGTCGATCTTTTCCTCGAGGGTGCCGGGCAAAAAGCCCAGATTCTCCCCCGCCTCGACAACCGGGCGCGTCAGGATCAGGCGGCCTACCTCATGGCGCTTAAGCGCGGCGACGGCGAGCGCCATGGCCAGATAGGTTTTACCGGTACCGGCGGGGCCGAGGCCAAACGTGATGGTATGCGAGCGGATAGCATCCACATAGCGCTTTTGACCGAGCGTCTTGGGGCGGATGACGCGACCGCGATACGATAACAGCACGTCGTCACGCAGCGACGAGGCATCATGCTCGCCGTCGCGCAAAACGGCCAGGCAGCGCGAGACATCATCGGCAGAAAGCGTGCGACCTGCAGCAGCCTCACGAAAGGCATGTTCGAAAAAACGAGCGACCAGCTCAACCTCGTCCGGATCGCCGCTCACGGCAACGCTGTCACCGCGGGCAACCACATGGGCGCGCACCAAGTTCTCGAGCGCACGAAGGACGCCGTCGCCGGCGCCCAAAACGCGCGAGGGGTCGATACCCTCGGGAACGGTAAGTCTAATCTTCGAGGCTTCCATGAACCTCCCTGCGTGCATGGACCAAGCCGGAATCATCGACTCCGATGATAGCAACATCGAGCAGGCACGGGGCTGTGAGTCCACAGGTATCATCAAGACGGGCATGATGGAACGAGCCAAGGGTCAAATTGTCACCGTACTCAAGCACGGCGCGCTCGACGGTACCCACGCGACGGCGGGCATCGGCAACAGCGAGCTCCTGGACCGCCGCGCGCATGCGACGGCTGCGCTCGGCCATAACCTCGGGCGGCACCTGGTCGGGCATGTCGGCAGCGAGAGTACCGGGACGCTTGCTATAGCGGAACACGTGCATGCGCGAAAAGCCCACGCGACGGCACAGCGCCAGCGACTCCTCGAACTCCTCGTCTGTCTCGCCAGGAAAACCGACGATAACGTCGCACGAAAGTGCAGCCTGCGGCAGGTTGGCGCGAATCATGCGCACCGTATCCTCAAAGGCCTCGGCACTATAGGGACGACCCATGCGATGCAGGGTCGACGTACAGCCGGACTGCACGGGCAGGTGCAGAAACGGCGCGATACGCTTCGGATAGCGAGCCATCACCTTGAGCAAGCGCTCGGAAATATCCATGGGTTCCACCGAGGAGATGCGCACGTGGGCAATCTCGGTGCGCTCCATGATGGCCTGGAGCAGCTCATCGATTTCGACATGTTCGTCGGTCGCGCTCTTGCCATCATAGGCACCCAGATTCACGCCGGTCAGCACGACCTCGGGCACGCCGGCCTCCTGGGCCTCACGTACCTGTTCGAGCACGGACTCGACGGGCACGGAACGCTCGGGGCCGCGGGCCTTCCACACGATGCAATAGGTGCAGCGGTGGTTGCAGCCATCCTGGATCTTTACGCCCAGCCGCGAACGACCGAGTGCATCGACCACGTCGCCATCGCTGCAAGCGGGCACGCTATCGGATTCGACGCCCAGCACCTCGCAGACGCGCTCGGCGACGTCAATCTTGGACGGTTCGGCGATCACGCGATCGGAGAGCTCCAGCAGCTCCTCGGGATGCAGGTTGACAACGCAACCGGTTACGACCACGTAGGGCTCGCCCGGATAGGCCAGGGCGTGACGGACGGCCTTGCGGGTCTTGGCCTCGGCCTCCCCCGTCACGGCACAGGTATTGATAACGATCAAATCGGCGTCCCGGGGCTCCACCATCGCAAAGCCCAGGCGCATAAGATCGGCAGTGATACGGTCAGACTCAACCCGGTTGACACGACAACCGAGGTTGACGACGGAAATATGGGGTGCGAGCACACGGGCTCCTTAATCGAGGATGTCGTCGAGGGCACTCTTGATACGGTCGGTCACCGACTTCTTACCGGATGCGACGTCATCGCCCATCTCGTCGGCAAAGGCGCGAAGCAGCTCGCGCTGCTTATTGGAGAGATTGGTGGGGACGACCACGCGCAGCTGCACAGCCAGACGACCGCGTGAACCGCCACCGCCGATACGCGGCATGCCGTAATTGTTGACGCTCACGGTGTCACCGTACTGTGTGCCGGCGGGAACCGACACCTTGACGACCTCGTCAGGCATAATGCCCTCGACCTCAATCTCGCAACCGAGCGCGGCCTGCGCAATCGAGATATCGCTCACCAGATACAGGTCATCGCCATTACGCTTAAAACGCTCGTGGTCGGCGACACGCACGTTGACGATCAGGTCGCCCGACGGCTCGCCACGAAGGCCGGCCTCGCCAAAACCACTCACGCGCAGCTGGCGGCCGGTCGAAACACCGGCAGGAATATCGATGTCAATCTTTTCATGCGAAGGCGTGCGGCCCTGGCCATCACAGGTCTCGCAGGGATGATCGATGACCGTGCCTTCGCCGTGGCAATCGGGACAGGGCGAAGAGGACTGAACCTGGCCCAGGAAAGAACGCTGGACCGTCGTCACATAGCCCGTGCCGTGACAGCGGCTGCACTGCTTTTCGGTCGCGCCCTCGGCCTTGCCGGTACCATTGCAGTCCTCGCACGGGGCAAGACGGTCATAACTGATCGTCTTTTTGCAGCCGAGCGCCGCCTCCTCGAGCGTCACCGAAAGGGAGATGGCCATATCGCGACCGCGACGGCGCTCGCGCCGGCTGGGAGCGCCACCGCCGGCGCCACCGCCAAAGAACGACGAGAACAGGTCGTCCATGCCCATGCCACCAAAGATATCGTTGATGTCGACATAGCCAGAGCCACCGGGGCCGTCCGCAGTGCCGTAACGATCGTAGTTAACACGCTTCTGCTCGTCGGAAAGAACAGAATAGGCCTCGTTGAGCTCTTTGAACTTGGCCTCGGCCTCGGGGTCGTCCGAAACATCCGGGTGTACCGTACGGGCTTTCTTTAGAAACGCGCGCTTAATCGTCCGCGCGTCGGCATCCTTGTCAACGCCAAGTACCTCGTAGTAATCCCTATTTTCCGACACGACCGAATCCTTCCAACTTTCATTATTGTCACAGTGCGTCCTATACCCAAGCCGGGCCGGGCGCAAACAGAGGGTTTGATGTTATTGCATTCCGTACGGCGAAAGCACGGCCCGCTGTGAGCAGCTCGCGAACCAAACCGACACGAGCGCGAACATAAAACCGTTGGCAAATCCATTGGCAAACTGCATCGCACCGCGCTTCCACCACAGCAGGCTGCGATGAAGCACGCCGTCCGAAAGCACCATGAACAAGCCCATGGCAAACGGAATGAAGCACATCATGGCAAAGGCAGAGAAAACGCCCGAGATGGCCGACAGCACCAAAAACGGAGCGATGATACCCATGAGGTAGAAGCCGGTGCGAGCCTTACCCTCCAGGCGCTCAGCCTCAACGTGCGCACGACCGACCAGGTCACCGCCCGAAGCGCCGTTCGTGCCGGCGTGTCCCATGTTGGGGATGCGCACCTCGTCGCCATCATGCGTACCGGCGGGAAACTCAATCGTCTGCTCGGAGGTCACACGGGTACGACCGCTGCCACCGCAATCGGGGCACGGATCGGCAACGACCTTGCCGGAACCGCCGCACTCGGGACAAACCGTCTGGAACGTGCCCGCACCAAACAGAAAGGACAGGTCGACATCGATATGGCCGCGACCACCGCAGCTCGGACAGGTGTGGGCATGCTCTGACGAAACGGAGCCCGATCCGCCACAATGTCCGCAGGTGTCAAAGCGGTTGTAGCGAACGGTCTTGTGGGCACCGCTCTTGGCCTCCTTGGCGTCGAGCTTGATATCGACGACCACGTTGGCGCCACTCTCGGGGTTGTAGGCCGCCTGGCCGCGACGGGGCTGGCCCCAGGCGCCCCCGAAGGGGAAACCACCGTCAAAGGGATTGCCGTAACCGGCGCTGCCGGCGTAGCCGCCGCCATAGGGCGAAGCCGTCGGCGCACCGGCAAAGGGATTGCCCGAGCGCATGGCGTCATAGCGAGCACGCTTCTGCTCGTCCGAAAGCACGGCGTAGGCTTCGGAAACCTCTTTGAACTTTTCCTCGGCATCCGGCTCTTTATTGACGTCCGGATGGAGCTTGCGGGCCTTTTGCTGGAAGGCCTTCTGTATATCACGTGAGGTGGCGTCCTTGGAGACACCAAGAATCTCATAGTAATCTTTTTCGTTCATTGTCGCCATGCGCGGCAACCTCCTGCTCACAGCAGCGTATATATTGCGGTAATTCTACCCGAGCGGCCTAAGCTAGACCCCAAAACAGCTCGAACAGCATATTTCCATCGAGCCAACCCAGGTGGGTGGGCGCCAGGCAGGCACAGGTGCGGCCAGCGATGACATCGACAGAGGCGATAGGCCCCGCATGGGTATCACCGTGCTCGGGCACCCAAGCGGCAAGCCCAAGCTCAAGAGCGCGGTCACAAGCCGCTGTCAGCTCCTCAGCAGGGATGACACGAGCCGCGCGAACCAATAGGTCGGAAGCAACGCCGCGCGTCATGCGACAAGCGAGCATCAGGTCCTCGGCCGCAGCCTCGCGCTGCGACAGATATTCGGCCTCAAACGCCGTCGCGCCATCATCACGTTGCACCAGACGCACGCGATACGCATCGCCGCGAGCGGGCACGTCGGGAAACAGCCCGGCCAGGTGATCGAAATCCTCGGCATCGAGCATACCCGCGGCAGAACGACCCAAACCCAGATAGCCCTGTCCGGACCAATAGGCAATGTTGTGGGCGCATTCATGTCCATCGAGCGCGTAGCTCGCCACCTCATACGGATGGTAGCCCACCGAACTCAGCCGCTCGCGCGCAACGTCCATGCATGCGGCTTGGAAATCCTCATCGGGCTCAAGCGACTCGTCACGGCACGCCATACGGTAAAGCGGCGTGCCCTCCTCGAGCGTAAGCGGGTAGACCGACATATGATGCGGAGCCGCCGCCAGCACGCCATCGAGCGTGTGCTGCCAGCTCGCCATAGTCTGTCCGGGAAGCCCGCACATAAGGTCGCACGACACGTCAATCCCAGCGTTCTTGACCGTCGCGATGGCGGCGAGCGCCCGATCGGCATCGTGAATACGGCCGATGGCGGTAAGTTCGGTGTTATCGAGCGTTTGCACGCCCAGAGAGACGCGTGTGACACCAACCTTGGCAAGCGCAGTGGCAAGCTCGGCGGTCAGCGACTCGGGATTGGCCTCGCAGGTAAACTCAACGGGGGCGCACCACGCACGAATACGCCGCGCCAGCTCCACCAGGCGCTCCCCTGCCAGCGACGGCGTGCCGCCACCAACATAGACGGTGCTGATCTGGTCAAGGGCCCCAGCCCTGCCAAAAGCATCGAGGCGCGCATACAGCTGCTCAAAATAGGCATCGAGTGCAGCGTCCAGGGCGCACGGGGAAAAGCTGCGCGAGTCAAAGTCACAATAGCGGCATTTTTGAGCGCAAAACGGCACGTGCACGTACAGCGCGGTAACGGCCACCCTTAAGCCTCCAGCGGATGAGCGGGCACCGACTCACCGGCGGCAAGAGCGGCCTCGCAGGTCACCACATCGCGCTCGATATCATCGACCAGTGCCATAAACTCCTCGTACGTGGAGCAGCGCACCACCTGAGCGCGCCAGGCGGCGGCATGGGGCATGCCTTTTAAGTACCAGCTTGCGTACGTACGGGCGCGCGACATGAGCGGCAGGAGCTCATGCGTCAGCGTTAGGTGCTCACGCAGGGCGTCCAGGCGCTCGACCGAGGAGCGAGAAGGAACCGGCGTGCCATCGAGCGCAAGGGCTCGGGCATCGCCGAACACCCACGGATTGCCGTAGATGCCGCGCGCGATAAACACCGCACTGGCACCCGAATCTTGCAGATGCTCAGCAGCGTCCTCGGCCGAGAACACATCGCCCGAACCGATCACGGGAATCTCGACGGCATCTGCGACCTCATCAACGACAGACCAATCGGCCTGGCCCGTATAGAGCTGCGTGGCACAGCGACCATGCACCGCCACCGCAGCGGCCCCTGCCCCCTCGAGCATCTGGGCAAACGTCGCGGCATTGCGGTCTTCAGCATAAAAGCCCTTGCGGATCTTCACGGTCACGGGAACATGCGCCGCGCCCACAGCTGCCTCAACAATCTTCTCGGCCAGGTCGGGCGTGCGCATGAGCGCCGAGCCCTCGCCCTTGGTAACGACCTTGCGAGCCGGGCAGGCCATGTTGATATCGATCAACGACAGGCAATCGCCCACGCGCTCCTCGACGGCAGCGACGGCGCTCGCAAACTGATCGGGCTTAGAGCCAAAGAGCTGCACGCAGATCTGCTGCTCCTCGTCGGCCGGCAGCACCAGACGCCACGTCTTGTTACTGGCGTAGGCAAGGCCAGCGACACTCACCATCTCGCTATAAGCAAGCTGAGCACCGCGGCGGCGGCACATGATGCGGTAGGCAGGATCGGTCACGCCTGCCATGGGGGCCATAAGGAACGGCTGCTCGGCATAGGCGCCCAGCAGCCGCTTGCTGTATTCAGAAAGCGCCATGGGCCTACTCGTCCACCTTGAGGATCGCCATAAAGGCCTCCTGCGGGACCTCGACCGAGCCGATAGCCTTCATGCGCTTCTTGCCCTCTTTCTGTTTCTCGAGCAGCTTGCGCTTACGCGAGATATCGCCGCCGTAGCACTTGGCAAGCACGTCCTTGCGACGCGCCTTGACGGTGGAGCGGGCAATGATCTTGTTGCCGATAGCACCCTGGATGGGCACCTCGAACAGCTGACGCGGAATGATCTCCTTGAGCTTGTCGCATAGGCCGCGGGCAAGACCGTAGGCCTTGTCCTTATGAACGATAAACGACAGCGCGTCTACCTCGTCGCCCGAAAGCAAAATATCGAGCTTCACAAGCTCGGAGGGACGATACTCGTTGAACTCGTAGTCCAACGAAGCGTAGCCCTTGGTACGGCTCTTGAGCTGGTCAAAGAAGTCCAGGATGAGCTCGGCGAGCGGCATATCAAAGCGCATCTCGACCGATTTGCTCGTCAGGTGAATCATGTCGGTCGTGACACCGCGGTGCTCGATGGCGAGCTGCATGACGGCGCCCGTGTACTCAGGCGGGCAGATGATCTTTGCCTTGAGGTAGGGCTCCTCGATACGCTCGATGCGCGTAGCCTCGGGCAGATCCTGCGGGCTACGGACATCAATCATCTCGCCGTCAGTCTTGTAGACGTGATAGTCCACCGAGGGGCTCGTGGCAATGAGGTCCAAGTTGAACTCGCGCTCCAGGCGCTCCTTGACGACTTCCATGTGCAGCAGGCCCAGGAAGCCCACGCGGAAGCCAAAGCCGAGCGCCACCGAGGTCTCGGGCTCCCACACCAACGACGGGTCGTTGACGTGCAGCTTATCGAGCGCATCACGCAGGTTCTCGTAGTCCTTGTTATCGATCGGGAACAGGCCCGTATAGACCATGGGCTTGGCCTCGCGGTAACCGGGAAGCGGCTCGGGGCAGGGATTCGACGCCCACGTGAGGGTATCGCCCACGCGAACGGCCTCGGGGTCCTTCAGGCCCGTGACCACGTATCCGACCTCGCCGACCGTCAGCGCGTCGACCGGGGTCTCGGCGGGACGCTTGACGCCCACGCCATCGACCAAAAAGTCGCCCTTTGCCTGCATCATGCGCAGGGTATCGCCTTTTTTGATGGATCCGTCAAAGACGCGCACCGTGGCGACGACGCCACGATACTCGTCGAAGTACGAATCCAGAATGAGTGCCTTGAGCGGCGCGTTCGCATCGCCCTTGGGCGGAGAGATCAAAAAGACAATGGACTCTAGCAGATCGTGGATGCCCTCGCCGGTCTTGCCCGAGACACACACGGCATCATCGGCAGGAATCGCCAGGTCATCCTCGATCTCGGTCTTAACCTCATCGGGATGGGCCGAGGGCAGGTCAATCTTGTTGATGGCCGGCACAATGTCCAGATTGGCGTTCATGGCGAGCGTCGCGTTGGAGACGGTCTGCGCCTCGACGCCCTGCGTGGCGTCGACAACGAGCACCGCGCCCTCGCAGGCTGCCAGCGAGCGCGAGACCTCATAGGTAAAGTCCACGTGGCCCGGCGTATCGATCAGGTTGAACTGATACGTCTCGCCATCGTCGGCGTCATAGGACACGCGAACGGCATTGGACTTGATCGTGATGCCGCGCTCGCGCTCGATATCCATAGTGTCGAGCAGCTGCGACTCCATATCGCGCTCGTCAACGGTATGGGTGAGCTCGAGAATGCGGTCACTGATCGTGGACTTGCCATGGTCGATGTGCGCAACAATCGAGAAGTTGCGGATGTGGGAAATGTCAATTGAAGTATTCATGCGGACTATCTTACCCGAGCGATACAAAAAATGGAGCCTGTTCCATAAAACAGGCTCCATTTATGCGCGTAATCTGTGTGATGTGAAATTTACAACTTAGGCGTTGATGCTGTTCACGAGCTTGGCAAGACCGGACTTGCGGTTGGAAGCCTGGTTCTTGTGGATAACATGCTTGGCGGCAGCCATGTCGAGACGCTTGGTGACGGTCTTGAGTGCAGCCTGGGCCTTCTCGGCGTCGCCCTCGGCGACGGCGGACTGGACGTGCTTGGTCAGCGTCTTGAGCTCGGACTTGACAGCCTTGTTACGCATGCGAGCTGCCTCATTGGTGCGGATACGCTTCTTCTGAGACTTGATGTTTGCCACTTCTGGAGTTCCTTTCGAGTTCCTTGCAAAAAATGTATGACACCTCTGAGACACGGTGAGGTCATGCAAGCGCTTACTATAGCACGCTCCCCCTCAAAGGGATAGAACGAATTTGTCAAATAGGCAGGTATCATCACGATTTTCTCAAGATGTTCGTAATCCAGAGCAAAAGCGCGGTCCGAGAATCGGCCGAACCCTTGAGCGCGAGCTCCACATCGACCGCACCCTCGAGCGCTGCGACGAGCTCTGCCATCGAAAAGCGACGTGCCCAGGTCAGGTGATTCTTGACCTGCCAGGACTGGAGCTTGAGCGTTGCGGCCAGCTCACGACCCTGTCCGCGCGCATCGAGCGCCTTGGCAACGATAAGCTCGCGAATGCGGCCGCACAGCAATGTGTAGGTCCACACGTAGCTCTTGGAGGGCAGTAGATTGAAAAGCTCGAGTGAGCGGCGCATGTCACGTGCCGAGACCGCATTGAGAAAGTCCCAGGGCTGGACTTCGGCCGTGCGCACGATCCAGCGTTCCACATCGGCAAGCTCAATCTGAGGCGCCTCAACCATTTGGGCAAGCTTAGCCAAGTCGTTATCGAGCATGCGAGTGTTTTCACCCGAACGCGAGACAAGTTCCTCGGCGGCCGCCGTCGAGATCGACTTGCCATGCTGCGTCGCCATCTGCTGCACGCGGCGCGGAAGCTCCCAGCGCTTGGTGCCGGAGCAATCGATCACGGCCTTCTTGTCAATCTTGGCGATTGCCTTGTACAGGCGCGTGTTCTTGGCAAGCGAATCGGCGATTATGAGGCAAACCGTTGTGGGGCTGGGACTCGCCAGATACTCGACGAGCGGCTCCGAGACCGCCTTGGCGAGCTTTGAGCAGCCATCAAGGATTACCAGGCGAAACTCACTGCCCATCGGAAAGGTGTTGAGCGATCCGATAATCGACTCGATATCGGGGTCTTTGGTCATATCGCGCTCGTCGAGGTTGAACTCGACCATGCCCGTCTTTTCCAGACGCGCTTTCATACGCGAGACGGCGTGATCGCGCTTGACTCCGTCGGTACCGACGATCAGATATGCAGGCAACAGACCGGTTTCGGACATCGCGCTCCCCTCCCGCAGGCCTTCGTATTCGCTCCGTGCCATTCTAGCCCAGGGGCCCACCGCGCGCCAACGATGTCATCACGGTTGCTGGCATCGCATCGCAAAGCCATTCGCAGTCGGCGTGACGGTAATGTCGCCGTGTTCGATAGTGCACGCGAAAACGCCGCCCGCTTCCTTAACGGCATCGATGCAGGCATCGGACGGATGGCCGTATCGATTCCCCTCGCCCGCGCTCGCGAGGGAAAGCTCGGGCTTCAGGACGTCCAGCAACTGACCATCGACTGAAACCTTAGAGCCGTGATGCCCAAGTTTAAGGACATCGATATCCCCCACCTCCTGCACGAATTCCCGTTCTTGGTCGAGCTCGGCATCACCGGTGAGTAGTATGCGCAGGCCCTTGCCTTCCTGATCATAAGAGAGCAACAGGACAAGCGAGTCCTCATTTCCCTCGCCATCCACGGCCTCGAATGGCCACATCACGCGGGCGCAAAATGAGCCGATATCGACCGTATCCCCACGGCGCACCTGCCGATACTCCACGCCAGGTCGGTTCAATACCTCGGCAGGAGCATCCTCCAGCGCATCCGCCGCCACGGCAATCGTTCCGACCGAAAACTGTTCAAGCACGGCAGGCAGACCACCCCAGTGATCCTCATCCCAATGCGTCACAAAGACGGCATAGATATGGTGCACGTTATTGCGAACCAACGCCGCCACCACGCGCTCGTCGAGCCCGCAGTCGACGAGCGCCACTGCGCCGCCCTGGCGAATAAGAATCGCATCGGCCTGGCCCACATCGAGCACCGTCACCGAAGGCGGAGCGAATCGATCCCAGTAGACGTACGGAATCGCAGCCAAGAGCACCAGGCATGCAAGCCCCACCGACATAGGACGTGCACGGGGACGCGGCCACCAGACAAGCAGAACCGCCAGCAAACACGGCACTAGGTAAATCCACATGCTATCGGGCGGCACGCTCACGGATGCACCCGGCACGGCGGCAAACAGCTGCTCAAAGAACAGCGCGCAACGGGCGGCAATCATGGGCACAACGAGCGCCCAAGTCCGCAACGGCGCCACGAGCGAAAAGGGAACCAGCACGATCGACACGACGAGCAGTACACTCACCACCGGACCGAGGACCGCATTTGCCAGCGGAGCAATGAGCGAGAACGTACCAAAGGCAGGAATGGTAATGGGAAGTGTCGCCAGTTGCGAGCACAGCGTGACGGAAAGCATGCCGGCAACGCCCGACGGAACACTAAGCTCACCCAAAGCGTAGGTCGCATAGGGGCAAAAGCACAGAATGGCTAAGACGCTGGCACATGAAAGCTGAAAGCCCATCTCTAACAGAACCGTCGGCCGCAGCAGCACAAAGATGGACATGGTTACGAAGAGTGCCGAAAGTCCGTGCCGGCGACGCCCCGCGCCGTTTACGACAAGCGTCGCGAACAACATGCAGCACGCGCGCACGGCCGAGGGAGACGCGCCCGTAAAGGCAACGTAGCCCACAAGCGTTATCGCCAATATCGCCCGCTGAAGACCACGCGAGCACCGAGTCTTTTGCAATACACCCTCGATTACAAACCCCACGATAGCCAAATGGCTGCCCGAGACGGCGATAAGAT
>CABUQI010000028.1 GCA_902493545.1 uncultured Collinsella sp.
TAGGCAAGTGGTAAAAAACCGCAGGGTAGACGGGATAAAACGTTTAACCATCCCACCGGTTTGTCACATTCTGGCTGAAGTTTTATGCAAACCAACTTTTCCACTTGGTAGCTTACATTGTTTGGGGCCGACTGCGCGATTACGGCTACGGCACGACGGGTAAGAACGGAACATCTGCAATGTCATCGCTAGGAGGACCCATGGAGACCATCGAAGCGCTCATCCACCGCCGCAGCTGCCGTAATTATAGCGATCGCCCCGTCGAAGCCGAAAAGCTCGCACGCATTATCGAAGCCGGCCAGTACGCGCCGAGCGGCATGGGACGCCAGCCGGTCACGTTTGTCGCCGTTACCGACCCCGCGACCGTCGAGCGCCTCTCGCAGCTCAACGCACAAGTTATGGGCAGCGAGGGAGATCCCTTCTACGGCGCCAAGACCGTTGTGGTGGTGCTCGTCGACCGCAGCGTGCCCACGCACCTGGAAGACGGCTCGCTCGCCATGGGCAACCTGCTCAACGCAGCCTATGCGCTGGGCGTCGATTCGTGTTGGATCCACCGCGCGCACGAGATCTTTGACTCACCCGAGGGACTGGAACTGCTGGCCAAGTGGGGTCTGCCCGCCGACGGAAGCCTGCGCGGTGTGGGCAACTGCATTCTGGGCTACGCCGCGGACGCACTCCCCGAGGCAAAGCCGCGCCGCGACAACGTGGTGTATGTCGGGTAATTAGTTCCGCCGTTCTAACGAACGGCGGAACAATCTAGTCGACTGGATGATAGAAGGTATCGACGACCGTTTGCTTTACGTTGTCCTGGTCCAGGTAGAACTCGGCGAAGGTGTCGCCCTGCTGCATGGTGCCCTGCAGTGTCACGACATCAAACGAAGTCAGGCCGTGCTCGAGCATCGTGGTCGCCAGATAGCTGAACTCATCGAGACCCAAATTGGTCCACGTATAGTCGCCCATAGCCTGATACAGGCTGATGAGCATGGCAGGGTTACTCTTGGCACTGCTGAGCACCTTCGATGCAACCGCCTGCACGTAGCTCACCTGGCGCGCTGTACGATCCAGCGAAGACGTCAGATTCGTCGTGTCGCGCCACTGCACATACTTTTCCGCCGTTGTACCAAACAGCGTGGTCTCCTGGCCCTCGACCACCTCCGTGCCCGGCACCGTCTGCGTAGGCACCAGCGTCACGCCGCCGATGGAGTCATTAATGGGAGCCACGCCCTCGATATTGAGCGTGTAGTAATAGTCGACTGGAATATTGTCGAGCACGCGCGAAGCGGCGGCGGCCGTCAGTGCCGATGAGTTGTCGCCATCGGTGCCATAGGCAAACTGCAAGCACAGCTGCTCGGTCACCTGGCCGGCAAACGAACCATTGGAATACGTATCTACGGCAACCATGCTGTCACGCGGGATGATAATGCCGCGGGCCTCGCCCGTGTCGGTATTAAGCGCTACGACCATTACGGTATCGGACTGGCCCTTCTGGGTGCCGTCATCGTTATTGCGGCCATCAAAACCGATAAACGCCACCGTGGCCATATGCTTGTTGAGCGCATACTTCTTGCCGTTATAGGTAATGGTGTCGCCCTTGGCCTTAATGACCTTTTCGGTCTTTTCCTCAATCTTCTTTTTGCCTTGGTTCACGCTGTGATTCACAAAGCCCCAGCCGGCAGCAGCAACCGCACCAATCACGAGCAGCACGATCAGCAGCGTGCGGATACGGCGGCGGCGCTTGATGTGCTTAATCGACTCTTTGGAGCGTCGACGACGCTGAGGTGCCGTCTCATCAAGCGAAGGCCACTCTGCCTCATCAACAGGCTGCGCCGCAGCTTCATCGGTCTTTGCCGATGCGTCGGACGAGGCCTCGGCCTTGCTCTGCGATTTTTCGTCAGGCTGAGGCGTCGGAGTGTCTTTGGTCTCCCATTGAGGCTCGACAGGCTCCGCCACATCCTGAACCTGCTGCTCGGGATTGTTTACTTGATTTTCGTCGGGATCCACCGCATCGATAAAGTGCTTGCCACGGGGGTTCATGACTATTTTGTCTCCTGGTCGCTTGTTAACACACCGCTGACAATATAGCGCGAGTTGCCCTGCGAGCTATCGAGCATGCAGGTGCTCAACTGCACAATCTTACTATCTGCATCAAGTGTCACGCCGTCACGTGCATTTTTGAGCAATGCGTCCGGATTACAGACTGAATTAAAGTAGTCCTGGCGCACGGCAGGGTCGGCAAAGTTAAACGAATTGAGAATGTGACGGTCGTCATATTGATAGGCCGAGACAATCTTGTACGTCAGAATATGGCCCGGCGTGTAGATATAGAACTCGCCGTTCTCGTTAAAGAAGTCCGCGTCCTCAAAGCTATGCAAGTTGTGGAACACGCCGCCGTTCACATGGCCGTAGATCACCGTGACGGGATCGCTAAAGTCGCGCGCGTTTGCCATCTGACTAAACGCTGTGCCGTAGGGGTCGTACTTGCCGTCCTTGTCGTGGTCCAGATAAAACAGGTCGTCCGTCGTGCTCTGCAGCAAGGGCGTGTTGATATCCGCACCCGGAATGTAGAGCCACGCATAGATATCGGCGTTCTCTTGAATGAGCGGAGCGAAGTCGATGGGGTTGTCCGGCAGCTCCTTGCCCTTTGATTCGACCTTCGTGGCGGGCTTTCCTGTTGCACTCATCTCCTCGGCGCGCTGCTGCTCTAGATGATTCATATAGAGCACGTAGCCACCGCAGCCGACTGCGACTAGTAACAACACTACGAAAACGCCCTTGAGTATCATGGCGCGACGCTTTTTGTCCGAGTCGCCCATATGCTTAACTTCCATATGCTTGCCCTGCGGCTGCTGTGCCATGGTGTTCCCTTACCCTGTAAATCGGCCGAAAAAAGGACCCGCACAAGTACGGGTCCTCAAATCTTACGGTTGAAACCGTGTGTGTGCTAGTTGTTCTTACGAAGAGCAACAAAAGCGCAGGCAGCGCCAGCAGCGGCAACAGCAGCCACAGCGGCAAGAGCGGTGGTGTTCACGCCGGTAGCCGGGGACTTAGCACCGTTGTCGGTGGTAGCAGCGCCAGCAGCGGTCTTCTCAGCCACGATGGTGTAGGTGGAGAGCTTGGTGACCTTAAAGACAACGTTACCGTTGTTGTCAGCGGTCAGGTTCAGCTGCTCCGTAGTGCCGTCGTTGTGCTGGACATAGACGGTAACCTTAGCGTTGGCGTAAGCCTTGCCAAGGGTGAAGGTGACGGTCAGCGGGTTGGACTCGGAAACGGTGCCCTCAACGGTCTCGGTGATCTCGAAGGAAGCGACCACGTTGGCACCGGCAGGGGTGCCCTCGGCGTTCTTGGTGGTGGAAACAACCTTGACGTTGGCGTTGTTAACGCTGGCGGTCACGTTGTTGGCGCCGGTGGCGGTGGTGTTGGCAGGGCTCGGGGCGGCGAAAGCAGCCACGGGCAGAGCCAGGGCAAGAGCGAGAACGCTCAGTGCTGCCATGAATCTCTTCTTCATGTTAGGTACTCCTCAACTTGCAGCTTGCGGACCTTTAAATGCCTAGTAGTATAGCTTTTTTTACAAATTGTGACTAATGAGTTCTATATGAAACAACATTGCTGCTTTTTTGCTCACTCATTGGCCCCAAACGGCGACTTGGTGTGATGGTTCTGTGACTTATTGGCCTTATGTTACGGGCGTGACCTGCGAACCCGCGCCGTTTGCACTGGTTTCGCTAACCTCGCTGTCCGTATCCTCGCCCTTTTGGGCATCGGTGATCGTTGCGGCAGCGGCAACAATACCGCGCTGAGACGCCACGCCCGTCTGTGCCTGAGCGCCCTCGACAAGCTCCGTGCCGGCATGCGCGAGCTCAGCAGATTTGAACATCGCACTCAGGTCGACCCCGCCGCCAGCGTAGCCGAGCGCGGCAAGTGCGATCACAATCACCGCAACAACAACTGTAATCGGCACATAACGATGCCAGCCAGCAGGATTGAGCCCACTGCGGCGAGCCGCACCGCGGCTGATATAGCCCAGCGTTCCGTCGTGCTTAAGCTTAGAGCCCACCACGCGCTTGCGCCCCCACAGCGTCGACTCGGCCTGCATGGCCAAGCGAGCGCTTGCCGAAGGATAGCCGTATTTGGTGCGCTTGAACGAACCGTCGAACCCCGACGCGTGCTTGCCCCACGTCCGGGACGTCGTGCGGCGGTTAACTGGAGCCGCGCTCCGTCTATTCCGGTTTGGTTTTGAAGTCTCCGCCATACGCCCCCGCACGCCGTAACACAATCGAAACATTACTGCTTTGGACTGTAGCACACGCGCCGCACGCGGTCACGGGCGCCTCGCTCAGCGGTCGTCGTCCTTCAGCAAGCGCCACAGGGTCGTGCGGCTTATTCCCAGCACCTCGGCAGCGCCGGTCCGGTTGCCCTGAAGGTGGCCTACGACCAGCCGCGCGATATCGCGTTCGGTATCGGCCAGTGGACGCAGGATATACAGATCGCTGTCGAGCGTCGGAGCGCCAAAGGTTGCGGTTTTGATGACGTCCTCCTGGGCGAGCACCTCCTCCGCCACTTCGCGCTCCGCCACACCCGACCCTACTAATATATAGAGTCGTTCCGAGACCTCGCGCAGCTGCAGATAGTTGCGTGGCCAGCGATAGCCGTTGAGCGTCGAGGCAGCCTCCTCGGACATACTCGGAGCGGCAGTTCCAAAGGCATCTGACAGATATGACAAATACCGCGCAACCTTTTTCGATGCGCCACCCTGCTCGGCAATCGCAGGCGCCACACTTACTGCACACGCCAAGCGCTCGGTTACAAAAGCGGCCTGATCGCTTTCGCCACCGCCCGGCATATCATTTGCCGTCAGAACCACATGGCAACGCGCGGCCAGCGCCGTGTCGGTCATCGTAGAGACAAGCTCGCGCAGACGCTGCGACGAAAGTGCATGCCAGCCGCCAATGCAAAGGGTCAGCCCTGCCTGGAACAGCGGCGATTCCGAGCTTTTGAGCAGATGGCGCCAGCCGCGATCTGTGAGCTCGTCAAGTGCCACGGACACAAAGGGTTCGTCAGCATAAGGCCCATCCAGATAGAGGCGTTTTGCAATCTCTGCCTGACCAGCACCCAGCTCGCCCTCCAACATGAGGGGCACGCCGCGGGCATAGCTTTCGCAGACGGGGCCAGCGACCGCGGCGGCACCCTCGACAATGCCGTACGCGCTTGCCTCGTAGCGCGCCTCGACTTCATCCGCGTTAAGCCACTCAATACCCGCATGTGCCGCCACACCGTGCACCTCGCGGACCACGACTACCCAAAGCGCGCCGTATTCCTTGGCGACCGGACGCACCGTGAGGCTCAAGCGTCCTCCCGCATGCCCCATCACCAGACGCGCGCCGTTGTCCACGCGCCCCAGGCGCTCGGCGACAAATACCGCGACATCTTGCTCGAGCGCGACATCATCCATGGTCGAAATCGCCACGTGTCCACGCCCATCGATTGCCAACGCCGAGGCCCCGGCAGCAGCCAAGGCCTCGATCAAGATTTGTAGCTTGGCGTCACTGTTCATATTGCGCCCCGTCCTCGGCGCCACGCCGCCACCGACGGCTGCGCGAGCGAGTGTTTCAAAATTGAACGATATTGCTCACCAAACACTATAGGGCAGAAGCCGCCGTCCTGCGAGTATATGAGTTGCCCCGCATCGCCATCCTGGCGGGGCGATAAGAGCTCTTCGGGACCTATCAACCTGCGGACAAGCCATACCCGCAAGAGCTCCTATCGCTCCACCGCGGACATGCGCTCGCCAGCACGCAGCACGCAAATCAGTTACTTCTCTACCAGATTCCCAGCACGTGCTGCATTCCCAAACTCATGCAAGCAATGCCAATCCAGCAGCAAAAGCCCAATGCGATGGGCTTGCCGCCCTTTTTGACCAGCTCGACGATATCGGTATTAAAGCCAATAGCCGCCATGGCCATCACGATAAAGAACTTCGACAGTTCCTTGATGGGCGCCGTAATGGATGCAGGAAGCTGAAGCACCGTAGTGATTACGCTCGCCAGCACAAAGAACAGCACGAACATGGGAAACGCGCGTTTAAGCGAGAACGTGCTTTTGGCGTCGCCGCCGGCCTTGCGCGCCAGATGCATCTGCCAGCAAGCGAGAACCAACGTAATGGGAATAATGGCCAGCGTCCTGGTAAGCTTGACCACCGTGGCGCTTTCGAGCACATTGGCGCCGGGATGCATACTGTCCCAGGCGCTCGCCGCAGCCGTTACCGACGAGGTGTCGTTGATGGCGGTGCCGGCAAACAGGCCAAAGCCCTCGTTGGTCAGCCCGAGCATGCCGCCGAGCGTCGGAAACACGAGCGCCGCGATAACGTTAAACAGGAAGATGACCGAAATAGCCTGGGCGATCTCGCGATCGTCGGCATCGATGACGGGTGCGGTCGCGGCGATGGCAGAACCGCCGCAAATCGACGAACCCACGCCCACAAGCGTCGCGATCTTACCCGGCACGTTCATAACGCGGCAGAGCACAAAGGCAATGACAAGCGAGGTCGAGATTGTCGCCACGATAATCGGCAGCGACTGGGCGCCCTTGGACAGAATCTGGGAGAGGTTCATGCCAAAGCCAAGCAGGATAACCGCGTACTGCAAGACTTTTTTGGACGTATAGGTGACACCGGCGGCGAGCTGTTCGCGACGATTCTTGGGAAAGACGAGCGCCAGGACCATGCCAAAAAGGATGGCAAATACCGGCCCGCCGACCACCTCAATTTGTTTGCCGAGCAACGTCGCGGGAATGGCGATGATTAGGCAGAACAAGACGCCTTTCCAGCGCTCGCGTACGATATTTGCCAGTTGCATATGGGATTCCTTCTTTCTATTTCACGTTTGCGACGGCTTATGATACGGCAACATTGAGCGCAGCCTTGCGCAAACACAGACTAAGATGCCGCAATAGTTCTCAGGCAACAGCCGAATTAACCACCGCGGAGAGCTGATTCGCGGCATAATTAACAACTGACATATGAGTTTGATAGAACAGTTGCGAGGCGCTATGGAAGAATCGATGCACGTCGGCGAGCAGGAAACGAGCCTACAGGACCAGTCCTACCACACCATTCGACGCAAAATCGTCTACCTGGACTACAAGCCGGGCGAAAAGCTGGGCGTCAAGCAACTTTGCGACGACCTGGATATGGGGCGCACCCCTGTGCGCGAGGCTTTGGTTCGTTTGGCGCAGGAAGGCCTGGTGCGCACCGTGCCCCAGAGCGGTACCTACGTCTCGCCCATCAACCTCACCCTTGCCGAGAGTGCCTGTTACATCCGCGAGCATCTGGAAAAGCAGGTGATCGTGGAGTGCTGCGCGCGCGCCACGTCGGCTGGCATCGAGCAGCTCGACCGCGCCATCGTGCTGCAGGAAAAGGCCATGGCCGAAGAGGATCGCATCGGCTTCTTTTTGAGCGACAACCTCATGCATCACATGATTTTTAGCATCGCATGTCGCAGCACCGTGTGGTCGTGGCTCGAAGAGACCAATGCCGACCTGGAGCGCTTCCGCTGGCTGCGCGCTGCCACGCAGGTTCTCGACAATCGGGACATCGTGAACGAGCACAAGCAGATTCGCCGCGCTATCGCCGGTCGCGACCCCATCGAAGCGAGCTTTTTGGTCAGCAAGCACCTGCACATGATGTTCCGCAACCAAACCGAGGTTCTGGACCAGTTCCCCGAGTACTTCGAGACCAGCAAGCTCCGCTAACCTGCCAAAAAGGGACAGGTTCATTTTGGCAGATTTTATCTGGGCAAATGCAGAAAAGGCCCGGCTCCGTCTTGATGCGGAGCCGGGCCTTAGTCGCTAGAACGGCGGAACCAACTACTCTACCGTGACGCTCTTGGCGAGGTTTCGGGGCTGGTCGACGTCGCAGCCGCGCAGGATGGCGACCTCGCGTGCGAGCAGCTGCAGAGGAACGCTCGCCGTGATGGGGCTGAACACGTCGCGGACTGCCGGCACGCGGATGATGCAGTCGGCAATCTTGTTGATCTCCTCGTCGCCCTCGGTGGCAACGACGATGACCTTGGCACCGCGCGCCTTGCACTCCATAAGGTTCGACACGGTCTTGTCGTAGGTAGCGCTCTTGGTGGCCACGGCGATGACGGGGAAGCCCGGATCGATCAGCGCGATGGGGCCGTGCTTCATCTCGCCGGCAGCATACGCCTCGGCGTGCAGGTAGCTGACCTCCTTGAGCTTGAGTGCGCCCTCGTAGGAGATGGCGGCACCCATACCGCGGCCCACGAACAGTGCCGACTGCGCGTCCTTGCACAGCAGGGCGGCCTCGTGCACGGCCTCGGCCTGCGTGTCCAAAATCCACTGGATCTGCTCGGCCGTATCGGAAAGCTCGCGGAACATCATGCGCGTCTGCTTGGTGGTCAGACGGTACTTGACCTGCGCCAGCAGCAGAGCCAAAAGCGTGAGGCTCACAACCTGGCCGATGAAGCTCTTGGTCGAGGCGACCGCGATCTCCTTGTTGGCCTTGGTGTAGATGACGCCGTCGCTCTCACGCGCCACGGGGCTGCCCACCACGTTGGTGATGCCGAAGACCTTGGCACCCTTGATGCGCGCGTCGCGAATGGCGGCAAGGGTATCGGCCGTCTCGCCCGACTGGGACACGGCAACGACAAGCGTCGTCGGCGTAATGATGGGATTGCGATAACGGAACTCGCTGGCCGCCTCCACCTCGGTGGGGATGCGAGCCCAGCCCTCAATGAGATTCTTGGCAATGAGGCCAGCGTGATAGCTGGTGCCGCAAGCGATCACGTAGACGCGGTCGATGTCGTTGAGCTCCTCGAGCGAAAGGCCCAGCTCGTCGATGTCGAGCTCGCCGGCCGGCGTCATACGACCAACCAGCGTGTCGCGCACGACGCGCGGCTGCTCGTGAATCTCCTTGAGCATAAAGTCGGGATAACCGCCCTTTTCTGCCATGTCCAGGTCCCAGTCGATGTGGGTGACCTTGGGCTCGATAACGTTGCCGGCCTCGTCGGTGTACTCGACGCCTGCGGGCGTGAGCTTGGCAAACTGACCGTCCTCGAGCACCACGACATCGCGGGTGGCGTCGATGAGCGCGATGACATCGGAAGCAACATAGGAGCCGGTTTCGCCCACACCGACTACGATCGGGGAATCCTTGCGGGCCACGGCGATCACGCCGGGCTCGTCAGCGCACACGGCAGCCAGACCATAGGCACCGACCACGTGGGTGCAAGCCTCGCGCACGGAGGCCATCAGGTCGTGCGTCTCGGCATAGGCCTCTTCGATCAGATGCGCGAAGACCTCCGTATCGGTCTCGCTCTTAAAGTGATGGCCGCGGCCCTCCAGCTCCTCGCGCAGCTCGGCGAAGTTCTCGATGATGCCGTTGTGGACGATGGCGATACAACCGTCGCAGCTGGTGTGGGGATGAGCGTTAACGACGGAGGGCTTGCCGTGGGTGGCCCAACGGGTGTGACCGATACCGCAGGTAGCGTCGCTGTCGATGTTGGAAAGCTCGCTCTCCAGGCCCGCGACCTTGCCCACGCGGCGGATGACGTCGAGGTGCGCCGCGGCGCCCTCGCCCACCTCGAGCGCGACGCCCGAAGAGTCATAGCCGCGATACTCCATGCGCTTGAGGCCCGTGACCAGGATGTTCTTTGCAATATCAGAGCCGGTGTAGCCGACAATTCCGCACATAGGATAAATCCCTTCGTTCGCGTGACTGCAAGACGTCCACGCACAGGGGGCGCTGAGACGTATAACGTTCGAGTATTGTACTCACGCAAGCGCAAGCTGATATACCAGAAGTGGTATCTCAACTTAGATACCACCCGATGCACACATGCCCAGCCGGTCCAAACCACCGCAAAGGTGCCTGTCCCCTTCGTGGTGGTCGCGCTGGCAACGGCGTTTCCCCAGATAAAACCTGCCAAAATAAACCTGTCCCTTTTTGGAAGGTTTGGGATGCTACAATCTGGCTTGTACTTGAAACGCATCAAAGGGGCCGCTATGGCAAAGGTAAAAATCAGCGACGTCGCGCGCGAGGCCGGGGTTTCGTTGGGCACGGTTTCCAACGCGCTCAACCACCCCGAAAAGCTGCGCCCCGAGACCCTCAAGCTCATCAACGAGACCATCAATCGCCTTGGCTACCTGCCCAACCAAAGCGCTCGTCAGCTCGCGGGCGGCGCCACCAAGTCCTTTGGCCTGGTGCTCCCCCGTCTCGATCACGGCTTTTCACTCCAAATCGCCAGCGGCGCCCACAACGAGGCACGCAAGCACGGCTACGACCTGCTCATCGCCAACGCCGATAACGACGATATTCTCCAGGACCATTACCTGCGCTACTTTATGGGCACCCAGATGTCCGGCGTCATGGTTCAGCCCATGGCATCCCCCGACTGGCACCCCGCCATGGCCAAGATGCCCGTGCCGATCGTCCATCTGGACATCCATTGCTCCGAGCCCGGCTACTACGTAGCGGCCGACAACGAGGCCCAGGGTCGCATCATTGCCGAACTTGCCATCGCCCGCGGTGCACGCCATATCACCGTTGTGGGTAGAGCAGCATTTATGCAACTCACCCTGCGCGTCCTTGGCATTCATAAGGCACTCGCCCTACACCCCGATATCAAGATCGAAGTCATCGACGCCGGCGAATGGAATACCGCCGCCGACGGCTACGGCATCGGCGCCCAAATCGCCGCGCGCCCCGCCGACGAACGCCCCGATTTTGTCGTCGGCCTGACCGACGTGTTGGCCTCGGGCGTCATCTCGGCGCTGGTCGACAAGGGCATCTCTGTCCCCGGGCAAGTACGCGTAGCAGGTTGCGATGGCAACCCGCTCGCTTGGAGCGGATCGGTCCCGCTCACTACGGTAGCGCCCCCGGGCTACGAGATTGGCCGCAAGGGCGTTCAATTGCTCATGGAGCAAATCGAGAACAAGGCCCCGGCGAAGACCAAGCACGTCCACATCGGCTCTGCCGCGCGCACCGTCACCACAGTCACCGCCGCCGAGGATATCAACCGCCAAGAACTCGTGCGGCCGTTCCTGCTGGAACGCGCCAGCACCCAGGCAAGCAGCCAGACCGACGCCACGGCCATCAACCTAGGCGCGTATCTGTAGCACGCCCGCAAGTATGCTATGTCGCCGCTTAAGCAAAAGGGGCCCGACCATTGCCGGGCCCCTTTTGCTTAAGCGCAAACGTGGGCAATTGCTCGTTTCAACGCCGCAATTGTCTAGCGCGCGGCTTTAACTGCCGCCGAAAGGTCGAACAACGTATCGAGCACGGCCTCGCAGCCATCCACCACGTCCTGCGGCAGCGGAACAATGTCAGGAACGGCAAAGACGTGGCAGCCGGCCGTAATGCCCGAGACGCAGCCGTTGCGCGAATCCTCGACCACGGCACATTCCTCGGGAGCAAAGCCCGCGCGCTCGCAGGCGAGCAGATACATCTCGGGGTCGGGCTTGCCGTGCACGACGTCCTCGCCACACGTTACCGTTTCAAACTTGTCAAAAAGACCGACCATCTTAAGGTTGCGCTCGGCCGTAACGAGGCGCGACGACGTCGCTAGGCCCACGTGATAGCCCGCAGCCAGCAGCTCGTCTAGGCACTCGGCGGCGCCGGCCTTAAGCTCCAGTTCGGTCTTGACCATCTCGTCGCGAATCTCCTTGTGGCGGGCATAGACCGCCTCGGTGGTTTCATGGCTGCCGTAATGCTTATCGAGGATGTCCATAACATCGGGCAGTGTGCGACCGATAAACTGATGGATCAGCGCTTCATCAATCGCGACCCCCAGCTCGGCGGCGCCCGCCTTCCATGCCTTAATGCCCAAACGCTCGGTATCGACCAGCGTTCCGTCCATGTCAAAAATTACAGCCTTGATCATATCGATCCCCCATCGGCTCTCGCTATTGCATTACCGCAACTCTACCGCATTTGGCAACTTGTATATAACGTATATACCATATTGCACTTT
>CABUQI010000029.1 GCA_902493545.1 uncultured Collinsella sp.
CGCTCAGGATCGAGCCGGGCATTACCGCGATTATCGGCAGCGGCGGCAAGTCGACGTTGCTCAAAACGCTGGGTCTTGAGCTCATGCGCGCTGGCGGCCGCGTGCTCCTCTGCACCACCACGCATATGCTTCCCGTTGCCGGCGTGCCATGGGACGGGTCGAATCGTCGCCTGGACGCCGCGCCTTGGAAGCCAGGTGCCCCACACGCCCCAGGCTGCACCTGCGAGGCCTGCGCGGGGCTTGCACGCGGAGGCATCTGCCAGGCAGGCATCTTGGACCCGGAGACAGGCAAGCTCTCCGCCCCCGCCGAGCCACTCGGCGAGCTGGCACAGCGCTTTGACTATGTGTTGGCCGAGGCAGACGGTAGCAAGCGACTCCCGCTCAAGGCGCATGCCGCCTGGGAGCCGGTAATTCCCGCCGCCACGGCAAACGTTGTCTGGGTCGTCGGCGCCTCGGGACTGGGCAAACCCGTCGCCGAGGTTGTCCACCGCCCCGAGCTCTTTTGCGAGCGTTGCGGCTGCGAGCTCACCGACACTGCCACCCCAGAGCGCGGCGCCCAGGTGCTCAATGCCGAGCTGCGGATGCTGAACCTCAACAATGCCCGCATCATGCTCAACCAAGTCGACACGCTCAGCGACCCCACGATGGCCGACCGCTTCGAGGCAGCTCTCGACCACCCCGTCGTCGCCAGCAGCCTCAAGTAGCCGGCCCCATCTCCTCAGTTGCGGTGAAATACGGACTGTTTGGCCGCCAAACGGCCGCAAACAGTCCGTATTTCACCGCAACTGCGGAGGGGAATCCGGTGATCTTCCTGTTAGCGGGGGACGTAGCGGCCGGGTTGGGCTCCGGTGGGCTCGCCATCGCGCGCCACCAGCACGCCGTTCACAAACACAGCCTTGGCGCGGCCATGTGCCTCAAAACCCTCGAGCGGCGTGTAGTCCACAGCCTGATGCTGCGTCGCGGCACTGATCGTCCAGCGCGCCTTGGGATCCCACACGCACACGTCGGCATCGGCACCCTCGGCAAGACAGCCCTTGCGCGGGTACATGCTAAACACGCGCGCCGGGTTCTCGCTCATCAAGCGGCAGAGGTCCTCGGGTCCCAGCTGTCCCTCAAAGCTCGTGGCAATCGCGACGGGACGATGCTCCACGCCGGGCCCGCCGTTGGGAATCGCGCGGAAATCGTCGCGCCCGCGGTCCTTTTGCCCGTGCAGGTTAAAGCTGCAATGATCGGTCGCAATCGTATCGATCTCGCCGGCCACAAGCGCCTCGCGCAGTGCCGCACGGTCACCGGCATGGCGCAGCGGCGGGCTCATCACGTACTTGGCGCCCGCAAAGCCGTCCTCGCCCTGCTCCAGATAGCAGGTGTCGTCAAGCATCAGATATTGGGGGCAGGTCTCGACATAGATATTCTTCTGCCCGCGCGCTTTGGCAGCACGAATGGCCCCGAGCCCCAACTTGGTCGAAAGGTGCACCACGTTGACTGGGGCGTCGCCGGCCAGGTGCGCCAGATACAGCAGGCGGCTCACGGCTTCGGCCTCACACACGTCCGGGCGGCTGAGCGCATGCCCCTCGGGCCCATGAATCCCCTGCTCGTACACGCGCTTCTGCAGCTCATTCACCAGCGTACCGTTCTCGCAATGCACGCACAGTATGCCGCCAATACGCTTGAGCTCCTCGAGCACCTCGAGCGTCTCGGCATCGTCCAGGCGCAAATGATCGTAGGCAAAGTAGGTCTTAAACGACGATACGCCCGCCTCGCGCATAGCCGAAAGATCGGCGCGGTTGCGTTCATTCCACTCGGCGAGTGCCATATGAAAGGCGTAGTTGGCCGTGCAGGTTCCGTCGGCACGGCGATGCCACTCGGCCAAGGCATCGGGCATGGTCACGCCGCGATCAGCCGTCGCGTAGTCCACGATGGTCGTCGTACCGCCGCAGGCAGCCGCACGCGTGCCGGTTTCAAAGCTATCGGCTGTCCAATCCATGCCAGTCCAGCACTGCATGTGCGTGTGGCCGTCGATAAAGCCGGGAAACACCCAGCAGCCCGCGGCGTCCTCGACGGTATCGCCCTCGGCCGGCTCAATCGCCGCGGCAATCCGCACAATCTTGTCGCCCTCCATGGCAAGATCGGCGCGGCGAAGCCCCTGGGGCGTCACGAGCGCGCCGTTTTTGATGATGATCATAATTGCTCCTTATTGATTGATGCAGTTGGCCACGCGATCAAAATACGAGCAGGCGGCGATATGCTCCGTTATGCGTTGCTGTCCCTTGGCGGTATCGACATCCCACAGCTCGTAGGCACGCGCCTCGACCAGCACCACGTCGGTACGGTCCTTGAGAATCGAGCCCCCGCCGTCCTTGCCCTCAAGACGCATGAGTGCATCGAATAGTTCCGCCGGAAAGAGCACCGGGCTCGAAGGCTCACCGTTGCACGCCAAGCGCACCGGATGTTTGCGGCCACGCTCGTCAAACGCGCGAACCATGGCCTCAAAAGAGTCCGTGCTCACAAGCGGCTGGTCGCCCGGCAAAAAGAGGCAACCTTTCCAGTTGCGTTCGACTCCCCACGAAAGGCCCGCACGGACGCTTTCGCTGCGCAGCTCGCCATCGTGCAGCACGCACGGGCAATGCTTGTCCTCGCAAATCTGAGCGACCTCGGGCCAACGCGTCGAAACCACGACGTCAAAGCCCCGGGGAACCGAATCGATGGCCCGGGCAATCAGCGGCTCGCCATAGATATCGGCAAGCATCTTGTTAGAGCCAAACCGCTTGCCCTCGCCCGAAGCCATAATGACGCATCCAAGTCTCATGGTGATACCTCCCCCGAAACCATCGTACCCATAACTCGCGCCGCGGGCATCCACATCGAAAGCGCTTATCCCGCACGCCCGCGATGCAAAAAAGGGCACCCCGCCGGTTGGCAGAGCGCCCCCTTTACATGGCTTACCTCAACCCGGCTTTAGGCCTGGAGCCAACGGGCGGTGTTGCGCTCGTCGAGGGCCTTGAGGGTAGCGGCGGGATCGGCAACCTTCTGCAGGAACATCATGGCAGCGATGGCGTACGGCTTGTAGCTGGCCTCCTTGTACATGCCCACGCGGTGCATGTCGAAGACGTCGGCGTTAACCTCGCCGTGCTCACAGGAAACACCGGAGATGTCGGCGGGCAGCGGGTGCATAAAGATGGTGTCTTGGCCGTTGGCAGTCTTCTCCATGAGCTCGGTCGTGGAGCACCAGTCCTGATGGGTGGCGTTCTGGGCGAGCAGCTCCTTCTCGAGCGCTGCGATGCCGGCGTCATCGCCCTTGGCGTACAGGTTGGTGCGCTTCTCCATGGCGGCAAACGGAGCCCAGCTCTTGGGGATCACGATGTCGGCGCCCTCGAAGGCCTCGGCCATGGTGTTGACCTGCTTAAAGGTGGTGCCGGACTCGGCGGCGTAGCCCTTGGCGCGCTCGACGACCTCGGGCATGAGGTCATAGCCCTCGGGGTGAGCCAGGGTGACGTCCATGCCAAAGCGGGGCAGCAGGCTGATCAGCGACTGCGGGCAGGACAGCGGCTTGCCGTAAGAGGGCGAATAGGCCCAGGTGACGGCAACCTTCTTGCCCTTGAGGTTCTCGAGGCCGCCAAACTCGTTGATGAGGTAGAGCATGTCGGCAGAGGACTGCGTGGGGTGGTCGGAATCGGACTGCAGGGAGATGAGCGTGGGACGGTGATCCAGAACGCCGTCCTCGTAGGCCTGCTGCACGGACTCAGAGACCTCGGCCATGTAGGCGTCGCCCTTGCCGATGTACATGTCATCGCGGATGCCGATGACGTCGGCCATGAAGGAGATCATGGTAGCGGTCTCGCGGACGGTCTCGCCGTGAGCGATCTGGGACTTCTTCTCGTCCAGGTCCTGCAGCTCAAGGCCGAGCAGGTTGGCGGCCTTAGAGAAGGAGAAGCGCGTACGGGTGGAGTTGTCGCGGAACAGGGAGACGGCCAGACCCGAGTCGAAGATCTTGGACGAGACGTTGTTCTCGCGCAGCTCGCGCAGGGCGTCGGCGACGATGTAGAGAGCCTTGAGCTCATCGGTAGTCTTGTCCCAGGTGTGCAGGAAGTCGCTGCCGTACATACCCTTAAAATCGAGGCCGTTCAGCTGCTCGACGAGCTCGGTAAACTTAGCGTCCATGGAAATGTCCTTTCTAAAGATGAAACGATCGCAATGAGTAGATGTGCTCCGGCATGCGCGTGTGGCTAGAACATGCAGAGCACCATGACGAGGACCCGCCACCGTTGAGGAAGCATGGGAGATAACGACCGCGGGCCCCAAGTCAACAGGGGGTGCCGGGGACACGAGCAGCCCCCGGCTCAACAAAATCGAGGAATGGGACTAATCAATCTTGTTGTTGGTCAGACCGGCGCGGAACACGGTGGCGTCGCCATCGGCCTTGCTCGGATCGTAGAGGTTCAGGGCAGCCACGTACATGGCAGCAGCGGTGACCAGGTCGTCCTTGTAGGTGACCTCGTTGGGAGCGTGAGCCTGAGACTCGGCACCCGGGCCAAAGCCCACGCAGGGGATGCCGTAGCGGCCCTGGATGGAGACGCAGTTCGTGGAGAAGGTCCACTTGTCGCACAGCGGACGACCGGTGCGCTTGTCCATGCTGGGCTCGCAGCCGATGCGCTCGTCACCAAACATAGCCTTGTGGGCGTCGACGAGGGCCTTGACGTGCGGAGCGGTCTCCTTGTTGATCCACGTGGGGAAGTAAGCCTCGGTCTCGTAGACCTCGCCGGTCCAGGACGGACGGTCGTACATGTACATGGAGACCTTCACGTCGTCGCCGTACTTCTTGGCAGCCGGCAGGTTGCGGATCTCGTCCAGGCAGGACTCCCAGGTCTCACCGGCGGTCATGCGACGGTCGATGGAGATGGCGCAGGAGTCGGCCACGGCGCAACGGCTGGGGCTGGTGTAGAAGATCTGGCTGACGGTGCAGGTGCCGCGGCCCAGGAAGCGGGCGTCCTCGAAGTGCTCGGGGTTGTATTTGGGGTCGAGCATCTTGACGAGACCCTTGATGTCGGTCGACTCGTCGCAGCCGTTGTTGTTGAGGGCGCGGACGTCGGCGATGATGTCGGCCATCTTGTAGATGGCGTTGTCGCCGCGGTCGGGAGCAGAGCCGTGGCAGGAGGTGCCGTGAACGTCGACGCGGATCTCCATGCGGCCGCGGTGACCGCGATAGATGCCGCCGTCGGTGGGCTCGGTGGAAATGACGAACTCGGGCTTAATGCCGTCCTTGTTGTAGATGTACTGCCAGCACATGCCGTCGCAGTCCTCTTCCTGGACGGTGCCGACGACCATGATCTTGTAGCCCTCGGGGATGAGGCCCATGTCCTTCATCATCTTGGCAGCGTAGGTAGCAGAAGCCATGCCGCCCTCCTGGTCGGAGCCGCCGCGGCCGTAGATGATCTCGTCGGTCTCGTAGCCCTCATAGGGATCGGCGTCCCAGTTCTCGATGTTGCCGATGCCGACGGTGTCGATATGGGAGTCGATGGCGATGATCTTGTCGCCCTCGCCCATAAAGCCCATGACGTTGCCCAGGCCGTCGACCTTGACCTCGTCATAGCCAAGGCTCTCCATCTCGGCCTTGATGCAAGCGACAACCTCACCCTCCTCGCAGGACTCAGAGGGATGGGAGATCATAGCGCGCAGAAAGCGAGTCATATCAGCACGATGGGACTCAGCAGCAGCCTTGATTGCGTCGAAATCGAGTTCTTTAGCCATTGTTCATAACCTTTCAAACGAAGGAATCTACCTGTGAGGTGGCGGAGCGATACCTATTTACTCCGCCCCAACGATTAGCAAGTGGGATATTCGCCTTCCCAAACAATGCGGCGATACTGGTCGGGATCCGTATCGCCCTCGGTGGAGAAGCAGAGCACAGAGCTCGTCTTGTCCAGGCCGATGAGTTCCTTGAGCTCGGCGTACTCGGGATCGAGCATGAGGGTCTCGACCAGGCCGGTGGTCACAGCGCCGGACTCGCCGGAGATGACGCGCGGGTCGCCCTTCTCGGGAGCGCCCAGGGTGCGCATGCCGCGAGCGGTGACCCAGTCGGGGCAGGACACGAAGGCGGTGGCGTGGTTGCGCAGGATATCCCAGCCCAGAATGTTGGGCTCGCCGCAGCACAGGCCGGCCATGATGGAGGGCATGTCGCCGTCCACGATGCGCGGGTCGCCGTCGCCGGCGGCAGCGCCCTTGTACAGGCAGGCGGCAGGAGCGCACTCGACCACGACGAAGGTGGGCGGGTTATCGGGATACAGGTTGGTGAAGTAACCCACCACGGCGCCGGCCAGCGAGCCCACGCCAGCCTGGACAAAGACGTGCGTCGGGCGGTTGATGGCCATCTCGCGCAGCTGCTCGGCAGCCTCGGAAGCCATGGTGCCGTAGCCCTCCATGATCCAGGACGGAATCTTTTCGTAGCCCTCCCAGGCGGTGTCCTGAACGATGACGCCGCGCTCGCATGCGTCGGCCTCGGCGGCGGCTATGCGCACGCACTCGTCGTAGTTGACCTCTTCGATGGTCACCGTGGCGCCCTCGGCGGCGATGTTATCAAAGCGGGGCTTGGTGGAACCCTTGGGCATGTGCACGACGGCCTTCTGGCCCAGCTTGTTGGCAGCCCATGCCACGCCGCGGCCATGGTTGCCGTCGGTGGCGGTAAAGAAGGTGGCCTGGCCAAAGTCCTTGGCAAGCTGATCGGAGGTCAGGTAATCGAAGGTGCACTCGGCAACGTCCTTGCCGGTCTCGTCGGCAATGTAGTTGGCCATGGCAAACGAACCGCCCAGGACCTTGAAGGCGTTGAGGCCAAAGCGATAGCTCTCGTCCTTAACGCACAGGTTGGACAGACCCAGGCGCGCAGCCTGACCGTCCAGGCGGGCAAGCGGAGTGACGGTATATTGAGGGAACGACTGGTGGAAGGCGCGGGCCTTCTTCACGTGGTCGAGGCTCATGATTCCCAAGTGCTTGTCATCGCTCTTGGGCATCGTGTTGCCCGCCCACTGGATCTTATCGGCCATACGGTGAACTCCTTAAGTCCTCTCTTGCCGGCCCCCGCATACGCGTTTCAGCCCATTCCCATTCATGCGACTGAACTTTTATGTGGATGCCAAACAAAAAGTTTGTTAGCACTGTTCTATCACACTTTTTGCTTGGCAAACCTAACAAATTGTTTGTTGCCGTAATCGGTACCTTTTCGCCGACGAACGGTCATATAACGCAGTGACACTTTCGCTATTTGCGAACAGATGTGGTTTATGGCAAAGTGTGCCCAAACTAATTTTTAGGAAGGTACCTATGACCCCCGCACAGATTGAGTTCTACAAGCGCCTTGCACACGGCCTGGCACTCCAATTTGGCCCCAACTGCGAAGTCGTCGTCCACGACCTGGAGACCGAGGACGTGGACCACTCCATCGTAGTGATCGAAAACGGCCACGTCAGCGGGCGCAAACTGGGTGACGGCCCCAGCCATATTGTGTTTGAGTCCATGCACGAGGGCACCACCGACGTGCACGACCGCGAGCCATACCTCACCAAAACCACCGATGGCAAGCTGCTCAAGTCCTCGACCATCTTTATCCGCAACGACGAGGGCAAGCCCGTCGGCATTTTGGGCATCAACTTTGACATTACGCTCATGAAGGCTTTTGAGCGCTCGCTCGATGCCTTTACCGGCACTGGCGGCACGGGCTACACCGAGCCCGAGCCCATTACCAAAAACATCGGCGACCTGCTCGAAGATCTGCTGCGCGAGTGCGAGCAATACGTGGGCAAGCCTGCGGCCCTTATGACCAAAGATGAGCGCATTCGCGCCATTGGCTACCTCGACCGTCGCGGCGCCTTCCTCATTTCCAAGTCGAGCGAGCGCGCCTGCGAGTTCTTTGGCATCTCCAAGTACAGCTTCTATAGCTACCTCAATGAGGCCAAGGCGGCGGCCGGCGACAAGTAGGCACTCGCCTGGATTGCCCCTCCCCTTTTGGGCGCGAGTTCTGGAAAGCACGAATCCAAGACCGAGCCGCTTGGGAAGTTCCATATAATCGATGTCATTAGTATTTCGAAAGGATGGGACAGAATGGCGTTGAGCAAGGCATCATGCACCGGTCGCGGATTGATTCCGGCAATTGGTGGACATGTGCACCGCATGTTCGATGAGGGTGAAGACGACCTGTTTTCGCTGAGCCTTGACGACGTGATGGATGATCGCCCGTGGACCGCCGACGAACTCATGGGCGGCGGGGCTCGCCCGTCAAACCCCAATCCCGCACTTGCGCCTAAGCCCGCATCTGCGCCGACTCCTGCGCAGTCGCCTGTTTCGGCGCCCGCGCCTACGCCCGCACCCACTTCGGCGCCCACGCCCGCTCCCCGCCCCGCAAGCGACCCGTCCGAGACGGCGGCATTTCTCGCTGCAGCGACGCAGGGCAAATCGGCCGACAGCACTGTTATGTACAGCGCCCAGCAGTTGCCTGTTCCTGCGGCACGCAAGCCTCCGGTCGCAAGGCTCGATGAGCCCGTTGCCCATCAAGTTGCCTACGATTCCTGGGCTGCAGCCGATCTGGACAAGACCTCTACCGGCATGCCGGCGCTCGATGTTCCAGTTAACCCGCTTTTTGCCGCCAACACGAGCGCCGCGGACTATGAGGGCGGTGCGGCATATTCCGATTATTCCGATGGCTATGCTGGCAACGGTCGCATCGAGACCGAGGATTATGGCACCGCATCGAGCGATTATCTCAACGATCCGTACGCTGCCACGCCCGCACCGGAATATGACCCGGAGGCCGCGTCCGCACCGGCTTATACCAAAAGCACGGGCGAAGAGCGCTTCGCCGATTATTACGCCAAGGAAAAGGCGCTGCGTTTCTCGGAATTTCCGCAGGCAGTCAAGGTTGCCTTTATCGCCATTGTCATTGCCCTGCTCGGCGTCATTGCGTTTGAGGGATTCCAGCTGTTCCGCGGCCCCACCCAAGCGGAGTCGGAAACCCAGCAAAAAGAGGACGATAACCAGTACCTGGACATCAACACCCTCAAGGGCGACCCCAACGACGGAGACGACGAGTAGCGAGAGCTGAAGGCGGCCGCTGGATCCCGCATCCAGCACCGGCTTCTAAGTGCTGTTTTGTCATCCAGCTACACTTTTCCGGATAATTTGCCTATCGAATTTGACACTTTTCCGAAGTTTGGGGGTGCCTATTTCGACACTTTTCCGGATTTTATACTCTGTCCCTCCAGATGCGCTTTACGGTGCAGGCGTTGGAAGAAGGGCCATGTGCCGCTGGCGGCCCACTTGTTCTGCAGATCAAGTTGTTCGGAGACGACTTGCGTGAGCCGTCTAGTTGGAAGCTCTTTGCCGACAGCGCGTGTGTCGCAAGCGGCTCGGGCGACTTTGCCCGCGAGTGCTTCTGTGAGGGAGCTGAGGTGTTCCTGGACCTGTGCCGCGACGCCGTACGCGCGTCCGAGCTGCACCAGTGGAGCCAGAGGGAGTACGAGCTGCTGAGTGCGGCACGCGGGATTGCGGGGGTGTAAACGGGCAGATAAGCCATCGGCAATTCCGAGATGGCAAGGGCCGAGAATTAGATTCCCGGCCCTTGCCTAGCACTGCTTTATAAGATCGAGTACCGCGGGAATGTCATCGGCATTCCGAAGGGCAACATAGGTTGGTAGGCCCGGGCCAAATCCACCCTGTGTGCGTTTGTCCTGGCATATGTCCTCTGGATCCGTTAGATCATCCACACTCTTTGCCAGGCCGACGGCAATCCAACCACCGTTGCTGGTCCTGCCTTCTAGCACGGCATGCAGTTTTCGCTTGCCCAACCTGAAGCCCACATAGTACTTGGCTATATAGGACTCCCACGAAGGGTTACCACTCAGAACGGACTCGCGTACCTCATCGAAAAGTTTCTGGTTGAGTCCGCCTTCAGCAAAAGTGGGGTGATTCTCCTGCAAAGTCCAGACAGGAGCCTCGTCAGACTCCCCACGAGAAGGACGGTACTTGTCGACGACATCTGCCGGAAGGTCGGGATATTTCCATATCTCACATGCCTCTTTCGCCAGCTCGTCCGCGCGCTGCCCAATCTCCGCCTCGCCCCATTTTTCATGCGAGGCGATCGACTTGTTCAGGTGGAGCGGACTGCACTTAAGCCCCACGCCAGGAAGATTGAGCTTGTCCGAGAACGACCGGTTTGAGTACTCCTGGTTGTAGCCCGTCAGCGTAAGATTTCCCAAGTTGTTGCACAGCCTGTCGTGGACGTCTTCCCAGTTCTCGCCAAGCGATTCCTTCCAGCCGTGCTCATCATCAATCGTCTGGGGCATGACGTGCTCGATCTGGTAATCGTCAGCCGAGATGGACTCCTTCGGGTGGTGCCAGTTCTCCATGCGCTCCAGGTAATAGCGCTTTTTGGAGAAGCGGTTGTAGCAGTCACGCGTCTTAAACTCCTCGACAAAATGCTCGTCTGTCGGGAAGTACGCAGTCATACCGCTACTGTGGATAAGGAGCATCGCCGTAACGTACTCCTCTATATCGTCCTGTTGCTCAAGATTGCGATACATGCCGGCAAAGAAATTATTTAGACCCGTGGTAAGCCTGCCGCAAACCGCCCGCCTGAACAGAAACGACTCGATGGTCTCGCAGATACGGAGAAACGCATTGCGGTTCAACATATTTCCCTCGTAAACCGAGTAAAGCAGCATCAAAAGAGGCCTGATCTGCTTCACATCAAGGCTTACGATTCTGCCGAATACTTGGTGCAGCCATCGTCTTTCTCCTTGCCAAGGAACAACCTGGCATATCTTTGCGCATATTCGCGGAGTTCCTTCAGCAGGTCCTCGGTATCCCCATCGTAGTCGTCGGCGAAATAGCGTTTGAACTCATGGTAGGCTTCGTTCTCCTTTGGCATCCTATTGGGAACCTTGAGCCACAGCCAGTACCAGATAAATGCATTGAACTCTTCCTCGCCGCCCTTTCCGAACAAACGCTCGAGCGGATGCCAGTAACCCTCGTAAAGCTTGGTCTGCTCGTCGTTGGGAAGCGACATAAGAACGTAGTTACGAATGAGGTCAATAGGCGTGAGCGGCTTACCCTTGGAGTTCATGGACTCAAATATGAGCTGGGCATTATCAACGCCAGCGGTGAGCTTAGTGTCGATGACCTGCACACGGTTTAGTCCCGCCCAAAGCCTTGCAGGGTCGAATGATTTCCCGTGCATCTTTTCACGGAAGAACGCATGGTTCTCGACAATGCGATCCGATTTTTCATCTGGCACGGGAGACCCAGACACGATGGAGAACAGCGTCTCTTTACCGTCCTGCGAGAGCACCAACTTGTAGCGCGCCAGACCGTTGTAGTCATCATCGTTAAAGAGGTAGTTCTTCCGCAGCGCTGAGATCTTGAGATCGCCAAGGAAGCCGGCCTTGTCGGGATTACCCTCCAGATAGTCAGCCAAGGCAGCAATCATCAACGAAAACGTCGTCATGCGCTGCTGCCCGTCAATCAGAAGCACGCGCGAAATGCTCGTGGCAGAACTCTCGGACTCGGGGATATAGAGCATCGACCCCACGAAGTGCGATACGCCATCACGACCCGCTCGCATGACGTCATCCCAAAGCACCTCGCACTCTTTTACACTCCACGAGTAAACTCGCTGGTACACGGGAATGACGAACTGCATCTTCGCCACACCCATAAGGTCGAGCAGATTTGCCTCGGTTGCTTTCATTTACGCTTGTCCCCTTTCTTGTTTACGCCGCTTGCGGTCAGTCCCCCACTGAACGAAAGGCGCTAAAGACCAGAGCATCGAAGCGCTGGAGCAACCGGGATGCTCGTCTCACTAGATTTTACAACGCTTGTCGCGAATACAGTTGAAAGCCAATCCGGTTCCGATGGCTCCCCCTATGAGAAGAGGGTGGATGCCAAGGGTCGCGTGACT
>CABUQI010000030.1 GCA_902493545.1 uncultured Collinsella sp.
ACGCCGATCTGCTGGGGAAAGAGCACGCCGAGCGCCACGCAAATCGGAACGATGATCTGCATATGCCCCGCGAGGAACTTTCCCAGTCCAGCCCATTGCTTCATATGTCCCGTGACTCCCTTTATCCGCGAACTCGTTTGTATGGATATGCTAGACGCTCGTATGCGTCCGTGCGGCTGAAACGCTCGATTATTTCGAGGCCATTACCGCCATCGTTTGTCGAAACCGCGGCGCACCGCGGCGTTTTGCGTCCGCGCTGCACGGTATAATAAATCCGTTCAACAGATCTGCCTGCCGAAGCGGGTATACACAGAGGACTCATCGCTATGAACCGTGAGAGGTATCGCGGCGACCTGCCCCTATCAGGGGTGGGTGCCTATGTCATCGCTTAAGACGACGCATCGCTGGGCGGTCGCTCAGCAAAACCCCGAGCTCGAAAAGGAGCTTTCGGCTGGTCTGGGCATTCCCGGGCTGGTGGCGCGCATTATGGTCGCGCACGGCATTGGCTCCATCAAAGAGGGCCAATTGTTTTTGACGCCTTCGCTCGATCGCGACTGGACCGACCCACTCATTATCCCGGGCATGTCAGTCGTTGCCGACCGCGTCGAGCGTGCTATTCGCAACCACGAGCACATTGCAGTCTTTGGCGATTTTGACGTTGACGGTATTACGTCGACTTGCCTGTTGACCGAGGCTCTGCGCACGTTTGGCGCCGATGTCACGCCGTTTATTCCGCATCGCTTTGACGAGGGCTACGGTCTTTCGCGCGCGGCGCTCGACCGCGTTAACGAGCTCGCTCGCCCCCAGCTGATCGTGACCGTCGATAACGGCATTGCCGCCAAGGAAGAGGTTTCCTATCTGGAGAGCCTGGGGATCGATTTGGTGGTCACGGACCATCACGAGCCCTCCGACCAGGTGCCGCAGGGTGTGCCCCTGACCGACCCCAAGCTCGAGGACGAGGGCCCCTCGCGCGAGCTTGCCGGTGTTGGTGTGGCGCTCAAGCTGGTGCAAGTCCTGGGTGAGCGCCTGGGCAAGCCGTCGTATTGGCGTTCGCTAATCGAGGTCGCGGCGCTGGGCACCGTGTCCGACATGATGCCGCTCACGCCCGAGAACCGCGCACTGGTCGCCGAGGGCATCCAGCAGATGCGCGTGACGGCCCGTCCCGGCTACATCGCACTTGCCGCGCTCGCCAAGGCGGACCTTTCGAGCATTACGGCGGATGGCCTGTCATTCTCGCTCATTCCCCGCTTAAACGCTGCCGGTCGCATGGCCGATCCCAAGCTGGCGCTCGACCTGCTGCTTGCCCGCAATCCCATCGAAGCAAGCGCGCTGGCGGCTGAGCTCGAGGAAATCAACCACCAGCGCCGTGAGATCGAGGCGGAGCTCACGCGCGATGCCATGGCAAAGGTCGAGGAGACCTATGACGGCGGACGCGCGATTGTCGTGGGTGGCGAGGGCTGGCACGAGGGTGTCAAGGGCATCGTGGCAAGCCGTCTGACCAACCGCTATCACGTGCCGGCGCTGCTGTTCTCGATCGAGGACGGTATCGCGCGCGGCTCTGGTCGCTCGGTGGGCAAAGTTAACCTGTTTGACGCCGTCGAGCGCTGTTCCGACCTGCTGATTCGTCGCGGCGGACATGCTGGTGCGGTGGGTGTGACCATCGAGGCATCCAAGCTCGATGAATTCCGTCGTCGCCTTTCCGCCGTGCTATCGGAGATTCCCGCCGAGGACTTTGAAGACATCGACGAGGTTGCCGCCACGGTCGACCTTTCCGAGCTGAATATTGAGACTATAGAGCAGATTTCCCGTCTTGAGCCGTTTGGCCAGGGCAACAAGGTGCCGTTGCTGGCCGCCGAGGGCGTGACGATGTGCGATCGCGCCGTGGTGGGCAAAACCGGCGAGCACATGCGCTTTGTGGCGACCGATGGCGCCGCGAGCGTGCCGGCCATTATGTTCCGCGTGCCGCAAATCGATAAGCTCATCAACTGCGATAGCGCTGTCGACTTGGTGTTCGAGGCCGTTGCCGAGCATTGGCAGGGGCGTGTGAAGCCCAAGCTCATGATCAAGGATGTCTTGGTGCGCGATACCACGGCGTCCAATATCGACGATCCGGCATGTGAACTTCGCCGCGGCGTGCAACCGGCGGATTCTGGCCTGCGCCTGGAGTCGCGTAAACGCGAGACGCTCGCCCAGCTTTCTTATACCGAGCTGACGCGCTCGCTTATCCATAGCTTTATCGGCTCGAACCAGCCGCACCGCGCGCAGGTCGAGGCGCTCGATGCCCTGGCCGATCACCAGAGTGTTCTGGCCGTTATGGGAACGGGGCGCGGCAAGTCGCTCATCTTCCATGTGCATGCCGCGCGCGAGGCGGTCCTTCGCGGGCGTGCGAGCATCTTTGTCTATCCGCTGCGTGCGCTCGTTGCCGACCAGGCCTATCACCTCTCGTCGACGATGGCAGCGCTTGGCATTGGCGTTGGCGTGCTGACCGGCGAGACCGTGGAGGCCGCACGCGATGACGTGTTCGCCGGCCTAGCTTCGGGCCGCACCGGTATCGTGCTCACGACGCCCGAGTTCCTGTCTATCCACCGTGACCGTTTCGCGCGTTCGGGCCGCATCGGCTTTGTCGTTATCGATGAGGCGCACCACGCCGGCCTTGCCAAGGGCGGCGACCGTAGCGCCTATCTTGACATGCCCGATATCCTCAAAGCCCTGGGCGACCCGGTCGTTATGGCTGCGACGGCCACCGCGACGGCTCCGGTCGTGGCCGAGCTTGCCCGCATGTTGCCAATCACTCGCACGGTGGTCGACGAGACGGTGCGCGAGAACCTGCAGCTCGAGGACGACCGCGACCTTGCGAGCCGCGAGAACCGTTTGGTGTCGATCGTGGCGACGGGGGAGAAGACCGTCATTTACGTCAATTCGCGTGACCAGTCCGTGGCGCTCGCCAAGACACTACGCAAACGCGTTCCCGACTGTGCGACCCGTATCGCGTTCTATAACGCTGGCCTTACGCGCACCGACCGCCATCGCGTAGAGGAGGCGTTTCGAGACGGCAGCCTCAGCTGCATCGTCTCGACATCCGCCTTTGGCGAGGGCGTCAACCTTCCCGATATTCGCCATGTCGTGCTCTATCACATGCCGTTTGGCGGCATTGAGTTTAACCAGATGAGCGGCCGCGCCGGTCGCGATGGCCAACCCGCCGTGATCCATCTACTCTATTCGTCGCGTGACGCCCGTATTAACGAGCGCCTACTCGACTGCTATGCGCCCGAGCGCGACGAGCTCGTCACGCTCTATCGCGCGCTGCAGACCATGTGGCGCTCCAACCGCGGCAAGACCGGGGACGATTCCTTTAGCGCGAGCGATATCGACATCGCGCAGATGTGCCTTGCCATCGATGCTCGCACGCCGGTCGACGAGCGCTCGGTGGAAAGCGGCCTGGGAATCTTCGAAGAGCTTGGTTTCTGTCGCGTTTCGGGGTTTGACGACACTCGTCGCATTGCGATGGCCGAAAACCCCGGCCGCGTGCAATTGAGCAGGTCAATTCGCTATTTGGAGGGCTTGCGCTCGCGCATGGAGTTTTCGGCTTTCCGGAGCTGGGCGCTCGATTCGTGCGCTTCTGATATGCTAGCCAAAGTTAACCGCCCGATCGTACCGCGGGCCTAGGGGAAGGGGACCTCGATGGATGCCGCAGCCCGTACCGCCCATGATTCCACCCTCCAGCCGTTTTCGGAGATGGAGCACTATAAGCATGCCGATGAGCTGCCGCCCGAGATTATGGCGGACAGCTACGACAAACTGGAGCGCCTGTGCCTCAAATATATGAATGAGGACGACTTTTCTAAGGTTGAGCAGGCCTACTGCTTTGCCGCCGAGAAGCACTGCAACCAAAAGCGCCGCTCGGGCGAGATGTACATTAACCATCCCGTCGAGGTTGCCATCATTTTGGCCGATCTCAAGATGGACTGCGATGTGGTGTGCGCCGCGCTGCTGCACGATACCGTCGAGGATACTGAGACCTCGCTCGCCGATGTTTCCGGCCTGTTTGGCGATACGGTGGCCGAGCTCGTCGATGGCGTGACCAAGCTCACCAACATCGAAGTCGACAGCATGGACGAGAAGCAGGCGCTCACGCTGCGCAAGATGTTCCTCGCCATGTCCAAGGACATTCGCGTCATCATCGTTAAACTTGCCGATCGTCTGCACAACATGCGAACGCTGGCGGCCCTGCGCGAGGATCGTCGCCTGTTTAAGGCTCGCGAGACCATGGACGTGTACGCGCCCTTGGCCGACCGCCTGGGCATGAGCTCTATTAAGTGGGAGCTCGAGGACCTGTCCTTCTTCTACCTGGAGCCCGATGCCTACCAGCGCATCGCGCGCATGGTGGCTGAGTCGCGCGAGGTCCGCGAGCGCTACCTTGCCGAGACCATCAAGACGCTTACCGATGAGCTCAACCGCATTGGTCTGGAGGACTTCCAGATCAACGGCCGCTCCAAGCACTATTGGTCCATCTACCAAAAGATGAAGCGCAAGGGCAAGGAGTTCTCCGAGATCTACGACCTGGTGGCGCTGCGTGTAATTACCCATTCGGTGCGCGATTGCTACTCCACGCTCGGCGCGGTGCACACACTATGGCACCCCATGCCCGGTCGCTTTAAAGACTATATCGCCATGCCCAAGGTCAATAACTACCAGTCGCTCCATACGACGGTTATCGGCCCCACAGCCCGCCCACTCGAGATTCAGATTCGAACTTATGAGATGCATGAGCAGGCCGAGTACGGTATTGCCGCCCACTGGCTCTATAAGAAGTCGGGCGGATCGTCTGCGTCTAAGACCAATGATGCCCAGCGTCTGGACGACCAGATTAACTGGCTCAAACATTCGCTCGATTGGGCTGCGTCTGATGAGATCACCGACGCCAAGGAATACCTGCATTCGCTGAAGGTCGACCTCTTCGATCAGGAGATTTTCGTCTTTACGCCCAAGGGCGAGGTCATGGCGCTTCGTGCCGGCTCCACGCCGCTCGACTTTGCCTACGCCGTTCACACCGAGGTGGGAAACCACTGCGTCGGCGCTAAGATCAACGGTGCGGTGGCCCCGCTCACGCACGAGATCAAGACGGGCGACCGCGTTGAAATCCTGACCAACAAGAGTTCCAAGCCGTCGCGCGATTGGCTCAAGATCGTTAAGACGCCTTCCGCCAAGTCAAAGATCCGCCGCTATTTTGCCGCCGCGACCAAGGACGACGACGCTGCCGCCGGTCGCGATATACTGGCCAAGGACCTGCGTAAGCGTGGCTATGGCATTTCTACGCCGCGTTCGACGCGCGCGCTCAACGCCGTGGCGGAGCAGTTTAACTACAAGCAGCTCGAGGACTTGTTTGCCGCCGTCGGCGCCGGCAAGGTTGCCCCGCGCGCTGTGGGTAACAAGGTCGAGCAAATCTTGGACCCCAAGCCCGAGGAACAGCTCACCAAGGCCGAGGCTATCGCCGAGGTCGTGAAGCAGCCCGCTCGCGGCTCCAACCGCAAGCCGCAAAAGCGCGGCAAGAGCGCCAGTAACGGCATTATCGTCAAGGGCGAGAGCAACAGCGGCCTGCTGGTCCGTCTGGCTCATTGCTGCAACCCCGTGACGGGTGACGACATCGTCGGCTTCATCACGCGCGGTCGTGGCGTTTCGGTGCATCGCGCCAACTGCCCCAACGTCAAGGGTCTTATGGAACATCCCGAGCGCATGATCGATGTGGAGTGGGACGGCGCTGCCGACACCCTCTTCCAGGTCGAGATCGTGGTCGAGTGCCTGGACCGCATGGGCCTGCTCAAGGATGTCACCATTGCCATTGGCGATGCGGGCGGCAATATCCTTTCTGCCGCCACGTCGACCAACCGCGAGGGTATTGCAACCCTGCGCTTTATGGTCGAGATCTCGGACGCGAGCGGTCTGGATCCGCTGCTGGCTTCCATCAGCAGTGTCGATTCGGTCTACGACGCTCGCCGTCTTATGCCCGGCGAAGGCGGAGCTCAGCTCAAGCGTCGTGTGTAGGTGCGAGAGCCTCTCAGCATCATAGATATTGGTTACGTTCGAGGCATCGTTTGGTGCCTCGAACGTATTTTAGAAGGAGGGTATGCGCATGGGCGATATGACTTTGGACCTGACACCCCGAGGTTCGGCTTCGATTGAGGCGCTCGTCAACGGCCCCATTCAGACCAACAGTTACGCCGTGATTTCGAATGACGAGTGCTTAATCGTCGATCCGGCGTGGGAGGGCGAGCGTCTTGTGGAGCATATCCGCACCGCGCATCCCGAGGTTCGCGTACTCGGCTCTGTCTGCACGCACGGTCATGCCGACCATGTTGGCGGGGTTGCCGGGGTTCGAGCTGTCGTTGGCGACGGCGCGCTATATGAGTTGTGCGCTAAGGACGTGACGGTACCTCGCGCAAATATCGAGGAGCAGCGCACCATGTGGGGTATCGAGACGCCCGATCCGGGTGAGCCGACGCGGCTGCTTGCCGAGGGCGATACGATTGAATTGGGCGATATCTGCCTGCAGGTGATCGAGACGCCGGGGCATACGCCGGGCGGCATCGTCCTGTTCGCCGCGACCGAGCAGGGGAACATCGCCTTTGTGGGCGACACGCTTTTCCCGGGCAGCCACGGTCGTACCGATCTTTCCGGCGGTGACGAGGCGGCGATCATGCGCTCGCTCTCCAAACTTGCCAAGATGCTTCCGCCCGATACCGTTTGCTTGACGGGCCATGGCGATTCGACCACGATGGCGCGCGAACTTATGCAGAACCCGTTTATGCAGATGTAGGCTCGAAGCCGTCTTCCGAACCACGAAGACCGCTCAATCGTCAAGCTATTTTCCCCAGTGGGTCGATTCTGTGGGGCAAACGGTCAAATTTTGTCCAATCGGATGGTATTCGTGAACAAACGAACGTTTATGCTCGGGTATGTCGTGGTAAAATCTCAGGCGTTATCGGAGCAACCTTACAGGAGGTTTCTTTTATGCTCGTCAACGCAGCAGACATGCTCAAGAAGGCCGAGGCCGGCAAGTACGCTCTCGGTGCCTTCAACACCAACAACCTCGAGTGGACCCTGGCTATTCTCCAGGCCGCCGAGGAGGCCAAGTCTCCGCTGATCCTTCAGTGCACCGCTGGTGCCGCTAAGTGGATGGGCGGTTTCAAGGTCTGCGCCGACATGGTCAAGGCTGCCGTCGAGGCAACGGGCGTTACCGTCCCCGTCGCCCTTCACCTCGATCACGGTTCTTACGAGGACTGCTTCAAGTGCATCGAGGCCGGCTTCACGTCCATCATGTATGACGGCTCTCACGAGGAGACCTTCCAGCTTAACCTCGACCGCACCAAGGAGCTCGTAGAGCTTGCCCACTCCAAGGGCATGTCCATCGAGGCCGAGGTCGGCGGCATCGGCGGCACCGAGGACGGCGTGACCTCCAACGGCGAGCTCGCTGACCCCGCTGAGTGCAAGCAGATTGCTGACCTGGGCGTCGACTTCCTCGCCTGCGGTATCGGCAACATCCACGGCGTGTATCCCGCCGACTGGGCTGGCCTTTCCTTCGAGCGTCTGGGCGAGATCAAGGCCGAGACCGGCGACCTGCCCCTCGTTCTGCACGGTGGCACCGGCATCCCCGAGGATCAGATCAAGAAGGCCATCTCCCTGGGTATCTCCAAGATCAACGTCAACACCGACCTGCAGCTCGTCTTCGCCAAGGGCGTTCGCGAGTACATCGAGGCTGGCAAGGATCAGCAGGGCAAGGGCTTTGACCCCCGCAAGCTCCTCAAGCCTGGTCGCGACAACATCGTTGCCCGCACCAAGGAGCTCATGGAGGAGTTTGGCTCCGTCAACAAGGCGTAAGCGTCGCTAAACTTCCCGTCGGAAGCCCCGTCCCCCTACACTGTTTCCTTTGCGCTCACCTGGCTTCGCCAGAAGTCGCGCCAAGGAAACAGTTCCGGGGGACGGGGCTTCCTTCGTTTAACGCCGCAGGGTTACGAGTCTGAATTAAGGTGGCTACTGGCTTCGCCAGAAGTCGCGCGACGGAATCAGCTCCGGGTGAACGGGGCCTCCTTTGTTAACTCGCTACAGGGTTACTGGGCTGAATTCATTTTTAGAGGTACCGTTTATCGGTGTTGAGGGTTCCTTTATTGGGGCTTTCTTTTTTATCTCGCTACAATGGGCTTCAAGCGTTCTAATGACTTGGAGTTTGGTATGGCTGTTATTAATGTGCTGCCTTCGGATGGGAAGGTTATTGACGAGGGTCCTGTTGGTTGCTCTGTTGATGTTTGCTGTGATGATTTCCGTCATCTCGATATTGGACTGCCGCCCGAGATTCTTCGTCTCAAGGATGCCGGATATTTGACGCAGGCTGTTGCGGCTTGTGATCGTCTTTTGGGGCAGAATCCCGATCCCTCGCTTGCTGCCTGCGTTCGTGCCGAGCGGTATCGCATGCTTGAGACGCCGCTTCATTTTTCGGTGTCGCGCGATCGAGCTATTGCGATGATTCGCGAGGAGTGGCCTGAGTTTACCGAGGAGCAGTTTGACGATCTGATTGACCGTAAGCGTATTGACTGGCGCTTTATCGATGGCGAGCTGTTCGTTCTCGACAACTTCCTCGATTCGCTTCGCGTATATCCCAAAGAGGTCCCCGGCATGCGGCCCGATCCTACGGACGGAATTGCACTGCGCAACGAGATGCTCAAGGAGATGGAGTCGCAAAACGGATTGGCTCGCGTCATTACGCTTAAAGCGTCCGTGTCTGTCCCCGGCGCTCTGGAGGGGGAGACCGTTTGCGCTTGGCTTCCCGTCGCGGCTGCCTGCCGTCAACAGTCTCGGGTCGAGATTCTCGACATGACGCCGGAGGGTGCTGTTGCTCCCGCGAACGCTTCGGCGCGTACCGCCTCGTGGTCTTCTTCGAGTGAACGCTCATTCTCGGTGACCTATCGTTATCACATCGATGCTGCTTATTGTGATGTCTACGGTGGCACACTTCCGGTTCATCCGCGTATGGACGCGTCTCTGACCGAGGATATTTCCGAGGACCGTCCGCACATCGCATTCACGCCGTATCTGCAGCAACTGACGGCCAGTGTTGTTGACGGACTCGTGGATCCGCTCGATCGCGCCCGTGCTATCTATGATTACCTGACGCAGTATATCGACTATCGCTATCAGCCGCCGTACCTGCTTTTGGGCTCCATCGCTGATGACTGCGCGCATTCGCTCCGCGGCGATTGCGGCGTTATGGCGCTCACGTTTATCACCATGTGCCGTATCGCGGGCGTGCCTGCCCGTTGGCAGAGCGGCCTGTATGTTGCGCCCGATTCGGTGGGGCCGCACGATTGGGCTGAGTTCTATACGCCACAGACCGGTTGGCTTAACGCCGACGTATCGTTTGGTTCCTCGGCACGCAGGATGGGGGAGGAGTGGCGTCGTCGTCACTACTTTGGCAATCTCGACCCGTGGCGTATGGTGGCCAACAATCGATTCCAGGCTGAATTTGTGCCTGCTTTCGATGGTATGCGCGAGGATCCCTATGACAACCAGATGGGCGAGGCCTCGGTTGACGGACGTGGATGTCGTAAGCGGGAGATGTTACGCAAGGTTGAGCTTATCGAAATGCTCGAAGTTCCATTTTCGGACTAATCGGTAGAAAGCTGTGATAAACTAACTCACGCATTACGTGCCCGAGTGGCGGAATTGGCAGACGCAGTGGACTCAAAATCCACCGTTGGCAACAACGTGCGAGTTCGAGTCTCGCCTCGGGCACCATACATGCAAGTGAGCGTTCAAGGGGGTCAAGGCCCCCTTTTTCGTGCCGAACTCGCGTGAGCGCGCGGAGCGTTAAACAAACAGGCCTGTGGCCTGTTTGTAGCGGAGCGTGGCGAGGGCGCCATGCGCCCGAAGCCCGGGGCTTCGCGAAGCGAAGGCCCTTCGAGTCTCGCCTCGGGCACCATACATGCAAGCGAGCGTTCAAGGGGGTCAAGGCCCCTTTTTCGTGTACGTAATGTGATAACGCGCTGTACGTGTTATTATTCGCAAGGCGTTGTTCCCGCAATGCCCTAAAGAGGAACCCGAGGGTTCCCACCTTTTGGCGCCAATGAGCAGCTGACTGGTCATACAACTTAGATTCCCTTCCTCAAATCGAGGAAGTCTATGTGTACGACCTGGTTGTTGAGAAGCGCCGGGTTATTTTTTTATGAATGGAGGTAGGGAAAATAGCTAAGTCTGATGACACCCGCATCAACGACGAGATCACTGCATCTTCGTGCCGTTTGATTGGCGTCGATGGCTCTCAGCTCGGCCTGTTCGCCATCCGCGATGCCCAGCGCGTCGCCGACGATCAGGGTCTCGACCTGGTCGAGATCGCTCCCAACGCGGAGCCGCCGGTCTGCAAGGTCATGGACTACGGTAAGTTCAAGTACCAGCAGGCCATGAAGGCCAAGGCTGCTCGTAAGAACCAGTCCAAGGTCGAGGTCAAGGAAATGAAGTTCCGACCCAAGATCGACGTTGGCGACTACGAGACCAAGAAGGGCCACGTTCTGCGTTTCCTCAAGAAGGGCGCACGCGTTAAGATCACCATCATGTTCCGCGGCCGTGAGATGGCTCACCCGGAGCAGGGCCTTAACGTTCTCGAGCGCCTCGCCGAGGATCTCAAGCCTTACGCTACGGTCGAGTCCAAGCCTAAGATGGAAGGCCGTAACATGCTTATGCTGCTCGCCCCGATTAAGGGCGCCTTCGATGAGGATAAAGCGGCAAGCGATACCAAGTAACTAGTGTTCTGTAACCGATTAAGGAGTATTTCATGCCTAAGATGAAGTCCCACAGCGGCACCAAGAAGCGTTTCCGCAAGACTGGTACCGGCAAGCTTATGCGCGCCAAGGCTTTCAAGAGCCACATCCTGAGCAAGAAGTCCACCAAGCGTAAGCGTGGCTTCCGTCAGGAGACCGAGATCGCCGCTGCCGACCGCAAGGTCATCAAGTCGCGTCTCGCCTAAGTTCGCGTTCCCGTTTTTCGTTTTACCGTCTAGGAGTTGATAGAACATGGCACGTATTAAGCGCGCTGTTGCCGCCAAGAAGAAGCGCCGTACCGTTATGCACCGTGCGAAGGGTTACTACGGTGCCGCTTCGCGTACTTACAAGCATGCTAAAGAGCAGGTCCAGCACTCCCTGCAGTATCAGTATCGTGATCGCCGCAACAAGAAGCGCGAGATCCGTTCTCTCTGGATCACCCGTATCAACGCTGCTGCTCGCCTGAACGACATCTCTTACTCTCAGTTCATGCACGGTCTGAAGGTTGCCGGCATCGAGCTCGACCGCAAGGTCCTGGCTCAGATGGCTTACGAGGACATCGAGTCCTTCAACGAGCTGGCTACCATCGCCAAGAAGGCTCTCGAGGCCTAATAGATTCTCTTGAATCGCTGGGGGAGTGTCGCGTTGTGCGCGGCGCTCCCTCTTTTTATCTGAAGCGCGGTTTACATTGCTAAAAGCGCGGGTAGATAAACACTTACAGGTGACCGATCTCTATATATTCCTGAACCAAAGGGTCATCATCTGATACGTGCGGAAGATCCGCACCAGTCTTTCTATTACCTATAGAAAGCAATATATTGTGTAGGACTTGTGAAGAGTGGAATTGACGTCCCACAGGGCTTCGCGGTCTGGCAATATATCTCCTTGCCGCGCGGCCCGGTGGAACCGGGAACCAGCGCAGGCGTGCACCTTGAGAACCGGATACTGCGAGGATGGA
>CABUQI010000031.1 GCA_902493545.1 uncultured Collinsella sp.
TTTGTATAAGGAGCATGTATATGAGTAACGTTCGCGTTTGTGTAGACGTTGTGGGCGGAGACGAGAAACCTCAGGTTGTTCTCGATGGTATCGAGGCTGCACTTGCCTCCGATCCCGATATCGAGGTCTTGGCAGCTGGCCCCGCCGAAATCGTCAATCCCTTTGCAGCTTCCCATGCACGTGTTGAGGCCCTTGAGGCGCCCGACGTTATCGCCATGGATGACGATCCCATTCGCGCCGTGATGACCAAGCGTAAGTCGTCGATCGTTCTTTCTTGCCGCGCCATCAAGAAGGGCAACGCGGATGCGTTTTTCTCCGCCGGCTCGACCGGTGCCATGACCGCTGCTGCGACCGCCTACGTGACGCCGTTTAGGTATCAGGCCGAAGGCAAAAAGCAGCCGGTGCGCCCCTGTCTGACCAATGCACTGCCCAATCGCGCCGGCGGTCTGACGGTGCTGTGCGACATGGGTGCCAACCCCGATGTCGAGGTTGACGATATGGTGCGCTTTGCGCAGATGGGCAGCGCCTATGCCCGCGTCGTCCTGGGCATTGAGTATCCTCGCGTGGGCCTGCTTGCCAACGGCACCGAGGACGAGAAGGGTTCCAACTTTACCAAGGCCTGTTTCCCTGCTATGAAGGCCGCCGTTCCCGGCTTTGTTGGTAACTGCGAGGGAACGGACATCACCTCAGGTAACTTCGATGTCGTCGTTGCCGATGGCATGTCGGGCAATATTGCGCTCAAGGCCACCGAGGGTGCTGCCAAGTTTTTGCTGCAGGAGCTCAAGGGTGTCTTTATGTCTTCGCTCGGCACCAAGATTGCCGCGCTGCTTATCAAAAAGCAGATGCGCGAGATTAAGGCCAAGCTTTCGGGCGACGCCAAGGGCGGCGCGATTCTTTTGGGCCTGCGCGGCGTGGTCCTGATCGGCCATGGCGCCACCTCGGTCGAGGCTGTCAAAAACGGTACGCTCGCGGCGGCCGAAGCCGTGCGCGCGGGGCTGGTCGAGAATGTCGCCAACTCTATGGACGGTATCGTTTTATAACAGCGGCGTTATGCGTCTTGGGGCGCACGTCGTGGGGTAGAATCAGAACCGTGTCTTGGTACCGCCCGGGCGGTACCATTCTTTTGGTATTCATGCACTATGAGAGGAAGCGCTATGGACCGCTCCGAAATCTTCGACAAGATCGCCGAGGTCGCTGCTGACGTTCTGGGCGTCGATGTTGCCGAAATTAGCGATGAGACCACCTTTGACGACCTCGATGCCAACTCGCTCGAGCGCCTGCAGCTGGTTACGGCTATCGAGGACGAGTTCAACCTCGAGATCGATGACGAGACCCTGCTCTCGCTCAACTCTGTCGCCGACGCCGTCGACGCGATCGAAAACGCCAGGGAGGCCTAGGTCTTGGCTTTATCCGAACGACTTACGCGTGCCCAGGAAATCCTGGGGCACGAGTTCAATAATAAGGTGCTGCTGCGCGCGGCCCTTACGCATCCCTCGGCAGTCGAGGGCCAGCCGGTTTCTGCCAGCTATGAGCGCCTTGAGTTCTTGGGCGATTCCATTTTGGGTGCTGTGGTCGCACGCTCCCTGTTTGAGTCCTATCCTGAGTTTGACGAGGGCAAGCTCACGCGCCTGAAGGTGTCGCTTGTCTCGGGCGCTACGCTGTCCGAGGTTTCTCACGAGCTGGGCATCGACGACATCATCATCTTTGGTGCCTCCGAGACCGGTACCGGTGCGCGCGGCCTGCATTCGGCGCTCGAGAACGTCTACGAGTCGCTCGTGGGCGCACTGTACCTGGATGCCGGCTGGGACGTTGCGGCGGAGTTTATCCATCGTACGCTTAAGCCGCATTTGGCTTCCGAGCGCGCCGAGCATCCCGCGAACCCCAAGTCGTTTTTGCAGGAGTGCGTGCAAGCCGACGGTCACGAACCCCCGGCGTACAAGCTCGTTGGCTCCGAGGGCCCGGCGCATGCGCCCACCTTTACCGCCGTGGTGTTGATCGATGGTATTCGTCAGGGTCGCGGCTCCGGCTCCTCAAAGAAGGAAGCCGAGGGAGCCGCCGCGCTCGAAGCGCTCGACCGCATGGGTTACACCACCAACGGCGTGATTCTGAACAAGAAGCACGTGTAAGCGAGGAACCGTGTATCTCAAGTCCCTCACGCTCAAAGGGTTCAAGTCGTTTGCCGACCGCGCCCATATGACGTTTGAGCCGGGCCTGACCGTCATCGTCGGTCCTAACGGCTCGGGAAAATCGAACATCTCCGACTCGATTCTGTGGGTCCTGGGCGAGCAGAGCGCCAAGCAGCTGCGCGGCCAGGCCATGGAGGATGTCATCTTCTCTGGCTCGTCAGCGCGCAAGCCGGTGGGTGTCGCCGAGGTCACGCTGGTGCTCGATAACTCGGACCATATGCTGCCCGTCGATTTTGACGAGGTTGCCATCACCCGTCGTATGTATCGCTCGGGCGAAAGCGAGTATCTCATCAACTCGAGTCCGTGCCGCCTGATGGACATTCAGGACATCCTGCACGATTCGGGCCTGGGCAAGGATACGCATTCCATCATCAGCCAGGGCAAGCTCGACGCCATTTTGCAGAGCCGCCCCGAGGAGCGTCGCGCCCTCATCGAGGAGGCCGCCGGCATCTCCAAGCACAAGCGCCGCAAGGAGCGTGCGCTCAAAAAGATTAAGTCGATGGACGAGCATCTGACGCGTGCCCGCGACATCAATAAGGAAATCGCCCGTCAGCTGCGACCACTGGAGCGTCAGGTCGATCGCGCGCGCAAGTACAAAGAGCTGTCCTCGCGCGCGAACGAGCTTACGCAGATGCTGGCCGTCGACGAGCTGCGTTCGCTGCAGTCGCAGTGGAACGATCTGGAGAGCCGCTCCAAGGAGGGCGCTGCCGAGCTGGAGCTTGCGCAGTACCGCTTGGGCGAAAAGGAGCGTGAGCTCGAGAAGCTCCAGGTTATGCTCGAGGAAAAGGGCCTGTTTGTGGGCGACCTGGGCGAGCAACGCCGTCATATGCAAGATGTGGTCGGTCGCATTAACTCCGATATGCGCCTGCTTGAGGAAAAGGGCCACAACATGGTGTCGCGCCTGTCTGACATGCGCGGGCAGATTTCGAGCTCCGAGCATCAGCGTCGTCGCGTGGTCGAGGAGCTCGAGGACGCGCGTGCGCAGCTTGAGGAAGTGACCGGTGCGCATATGCAGGCCCAGGAGGACGTTGACGCCGCCGGTCCTGCCGCCGCTGAGCTCCACGAGCGGCGCGTGGCGCTCGACAATCAGATTTCGCAGCTTACGCGTGAGCAACGCGATGTGCAGCGCGTGGCCGATAACGCCGCGCTCGAGCTCGCCAAGGTGAAGGACTCGCTGAGCAACGCTGAGGTCGAGGACAACATGTATGTCTCGCGCCTGGAGCAGGTTGACGAGCAGCTCGAGGAGGTCACGGCCTCGCTTGAGAGCCGTCGCAACCGCGCTGAGGAGCTCGACGGCGCACTCGATCAGGCTCGCCAAGCCCAGATCGATGCGCGCGAGGCCGCAGAGGTCGCGCGTACGGCGCTCAAGGACCTACGTGCCCGCGAGAGCGAGGCGCGCAACAAGCTGTCCGAGGTGCGCTCGGAGCTTGCCAGCCAAAAGAAACTCGATGCTCGCATGGCCGACAGCTCGCCGCTCGTGAGCCGACTGGTGGGGGCGTTGGGCGATGACGTAACGGGTCGCCTGGGTGATGTGCTCGAAGCCCCGCGCGAGCTCGAAGGCCTGGTGGAGCAGCTGCTTGCCGGCGATATCGATGCCCTGTTGTTTGATGACGCTGATGCGCTTGAGCGCGCCGGGCGTGCCGCCCTGGACCAAAAGAAGGCCTCGGGCGAGGCATTGCTGGTGGCGCGCGGCGTGAGCGGCTCTACCGCCGCTGAGGGCGCTGCCGGTACCCGCCTGGTTGATCGTCTGTCCGTGCGTGCAGGCTACGGACCCGTCGTCGAGGCGCTGCTCGGCGGCTATTACGTGGTCGATGACTTGGCCACCGCGCTGGCTGCGCCTGTCGTTGACGGTGTGACCTACGTGACTCCCGATGGCGCCCGCGTGTGCTGTGGTGGTCTGGTGCGCGTGGGGCTCGATGCCGGCGAGGCTTCGGGTGCCCTGGAGCGCAAGCGCCGCATCCGTGAGCTCGAGGGTCTGGAGCCCGATCTGGCTGCTATCTTTGAGCATGTCTCGGACCAAGTCGTTGAGGCCAACGCCGCTGTCGAGGAGGCCCGTGCCGCCGAGGGCGATGCCGCCGGCGAGATTGCCCGCCTTGAGGGTGAGCGTCGCTCGCTGCTGTCCGAGATCGGCCGCCTTGAGCAAAGCGCCAACAACGCCGAGGTCGAGCGCGTGCGCATTTCCAAGCGCCGTGAGCAAGCCGCTGAGGCCGTCCGTGCCGCTCGTCCACGCGTGGATGAACTTACTCGTTCGCGTGACGAAGCTCGTGCGCAGGCGAGCGACCTAGGTCTCCAGATTGCCGAGGCCAACGACGAGCTCGACCGCGTGCGCCGCGATGACTCCGAGGCCGCCGGTAAGCTCGCCGATGCCAAGGTGCGTCTGGCCCAGACGAGCGAGCGCCTGCGTTCGCTGAAGGGCCGCGTTCCCGATCTGGAGCATCGTCTGGAGGGTATCGACCGCCGTATTCGCGGAACGCGCCAGGCTTCGCGCTCGCTTGAGCTGCTGCGACTGCGCGTCGATCCCATGCACGAGCGTTACTCGGCCCTGCTGGAGCGCGCCTCGGACTGGGCCGCGCGCCTTCGGGACCAGGCTTCTCTCGAGGAGGCAGACTCCGCCTCGCTCAAGAAGACCATCGAGGACGCCAAGGCCGAAGTCGCTCGCGCCAAAGATAAGGTCGATACCGCCGCCGCGACGCAAAATGAGTTCAAGGTCGCACGCGGCAAGCTCGAGGTGCAGGTGGAGGCAGCCATCAAGGCCATCACCGCCGACGGCACCACGGTGCTCGAGGAAGCGCTTATGCTTCCCGCGCCCACCGACCGCGACGCTGCCGAGCGCGAGCTCAACCAGCTCGTTCGCCAAATCAACAACCTGGGTCCTGTGAACCAGGTTGCCATGGAAGAGTACGAGCAGCTCAAGCGCCGAGCCGACTACATCGAGGAACAGCTGGCCGATCTGGAGAGCGCGCGTAAGGCGCTCACCAAGATCACCGTTGCTATCGACCGTAAGATGCGCAAAGCGTTCCTGGTAACCTTCGAGAAGGTCGATGCGAACTTCCGCGAGATCTTCGCCATGCTCTTCCCGGGAGGCCAGGCTCATCTGGAGATGACCGACCCCGAGCATCCGGCCGAGACGGGAATCGAGGTCGTGGCGCAGCCGCGCGGTAAGCGCATCACCAAGATGATGCTCATGTCGGGCGGCGAGAAGAGTCTGACGGCGCTCGCCCTGCTCTTTGCCGTGTATCGCACGCGCACGGTGCCGTTCTATGTGCTGGACGAGGTCGAGGCGGCGCTCGATGACGCCAACCTGTCCAAGCTCATCGGCGCGCTCGATGTGTTGCGTTCCGATACGCAGCTCTTGGTTATCTCGCATCAGCGCCGTACTATGGAGGACGCTGACGTCCTCTATGGCGTCTCGATGCAAGCCGACGGCGTCAGTCGCGTCGTCTCGCAAAAACTCGATCGCGAAACCGGAAAGGTCGTGAATGCATAATGGGATTCTTCGATGCTCTCTCGCGCGGACTTGAGCGCAGCCGCGAGGCCCTCAACGAGGTCTTCTACTTTGGCGGCGAGGTCGACGAGGATTTTTGGGAGGACCTGGAGGACACCCTCGTCATGGGTGACATGGGCGCCGAGGTCGCTATCAAGGTCTCCGATGACCTGCGCGATGCCGCGGCCAAGAAGAACCTCAAGACCGCTCCGCAGCTTCGCCGTGCCCTGGCCGAGCAGCTTGAGCAGCACTTTGTGCCCATCGAGCGAGATCCGTTCTCCGATACGCCGAGTTGCGTGCTGTTTGTGGGCATTAACGGTGCCGGCAAGACCACGACGGTCGGTAAGATCGCGAGCGCCATGGCTGCCCGCGGCAAGAACGTGGTGATCGGTTCGGCCGACACCTTCCGCGCCGCCGCCATCGAGCAGCTCGATGTGTGGGGGCAGCGTGCCGGCGTACCGGTTATCAAGCGTGACCGCGGCTCCGATCCGGCGAGCGTGTGCTATGACGTGCTCGACGAGGCCGATAAGCGCGGCAGCGACCTGGTGCTCATCGATACCGCCGGCCGTCTGCACACGAGCCCTGAGCTCATGCGCGAGCTTGCCAAGGTGGTCAATGTGACCCGTAAGCGCGCCGCCAATATGGCCGCCGGTCCCATGCCGGTCTCGGTCGTGCTTGTGATCGATGCCGCCACTGGTCAGAACGGTCTGAACCAGGCGCTCGAGTTTAACGAGGCGCTGGGCCTGGACGGTATTATCATGACTAAGCTCGACGGCACGGCTAAGGGCGGTATCGCCATGGCCGTGGCCGAGAAACTCAAGCTCCCGATCCTGCGCGTGGGCGTGGGCGAGCAGGTCGATGACCTGCAGAAGTTCAATGCCAAAGATTTCTGCCGCGCCCTGGTGGGCGAGTCCAATTAAGGAGTGACTAGTGTTTGATTCCCTGAGCGATCGCCTCAACGACACATTTGACCGCCTGCGCGGCAAGGGCAAGCTGACCGAGGCCGATATCACCTCTGCCATGCGCGACATTCGCATGGCGCTGCTCGAGGCCGACGTTAACTTTAAGGTCGTTAAGGAGTTCGTCGCCAAGACCAAGGAGCGCTGCATGACCGCCGAGGTCATGGAGTCGCTGTCGCCGGCGCAAAACGTCGTCAAGATCGTGCTCGACGAGCTCACCGAGATGCTCGGCTCCACCGAGAGCAAGCTCGTCTTTAGCAACCGCATCCCCAATGTCATCATGCTCGTGGGCCTGCAGGGCTCCGGTAAGACCACGGCGGCCGTAAAGCTGGCCTACCTGCTCAAGAAGCAGGGCCGCTCGCCGCTGCTCGCCGCGTGCGACGTCTACCGTCCCGCCGCTGCCGACCAGCTTGCCACGCTCGGCGGCGAGATCGGCGTTCCGGTCTTCCGCGGTGACGGCGAGCACCCGGTCGATATCGCCAAGGGCGCCATCCAGGAGGCTGTCGACCACCTGCGCGACGTGGTCATTGTCGATACCGCCGGTCGTCTGCAGATCGACGAGCAGATGATGCAGGAGGCCGTGGACATCAAGAAGGCCGTCAAGCCCGATCAGGTGCTGATGGTCGTCGATGCCATGACCGGCCAGGATATTGTCAACGTCGTCTCGACCTTCGCCGAGCGCACCGACTTTGACGGCGTGATCATCTCCAAGCTCGACGGCGATGCCCGTGGCGGCGGCGCGCTTTCCGTGCGCCAGGTGACCGGCAAGCCCATCAAGTTTGTGAGCATGGGCGAGAAGCCCGATTCGCTTGAGCCGTTCTACCCCGACCGCATGGCCAAGCGCATTCTGGGTATGGGCGACGTCGTCGGCATTATCGAGAAGGCCCAGGAGGCGGCCGACGCCGAGCAGCTCGAGGCTGCCGAGCGTATGCTGCGCGAGGGCTTTACCATGAACGACATGCTCGACCAGATGAAGGCCGTCAAGAAGATGGGCGGCATGAAGGGCATTCTGGGCATGCTTCCCGGTGGTCAGCGCGCGCTCAACCAGATGGGCGGCAACCTGGACGAGGGCATCTTCGATAAGAACGAGGCCATCATCATGTCGATGACCAAGGAGGAGCGCCTGCGTCCCTCTATCATCAACGGCCAGCGTCGCGCGCGTATCGCCAAGGGCGCCGGCGTGACCCCCACCGAGGTCAATAGCCTTATGAAGCAGTGGGGCGAGATGAACAAGATGATGGGCCGCATGCGCACGATGGCCAATCAGGCGCAGGCCGGCGGCAAGAAGGGCAAGAAGGGTAAGAAGGGCAAAAAGATGCGCATGCCCAATATTCCCGGTCTGGATGCTATGGGGCTGGGCGGCATGGGCGGCCTGGGAACGGGCGGCCCCAAGTCCGATATGGACCTGCTGCGCCAGATGGAAGCGCAGATGCGCAACAAGAAGTAACGACTAGTTGAGTCGTGTATGGCGAAGGCCGCCTGGATGGTATTCCAGGCGGCCTTCGCCGTTTGTTCGCTGGTGTCGCACGCGTGGAAGCGCGTTCTCGACGAGGTGCTTGCCGCTAGTGGCAGCCGCAGCCTTCGTGCCCGTCATAGTCGTGGTGACCGTGGCAGCCGCAGGACTCGCCATGCTCGTGGATGTGCTCGTGATCATGTCCATGGCAGTCGCAGGTGGCCTCGCCGTTCTGTGCGAGCGTGCCGGCAATGAGGGCCTCGACGCAGGCATCGCAGCTGCCCTGGGCGCCCGCATAGACCGTGATGCCAGCCTGGGTGAGCGCGTTGATGGCGCCGCCGCCGATACCGCCGCAGATGAGCGTGTCAACGCCACCGTTGGCAAGCAGGCCCGCCAAGGCGCCGTGGCCGGTGCCACCGGTGCCTACGACCTGCTCGTTGAGCACCTTGCCATCCTGGATGTCGTAGATCTTGAACTGCTCGCTGCGGCCAAAGTGCATAAAGATGTTGCCGTTGTCGTACGTCGTTGCCACCCTCATGGTGCCGACCTCCTTTGCTGGCCATGCGGCCGTCGTCGTGGCGATGGGGGAGTACGCGATATTGCCGCCCTCGATGACGAGCGCTCGTCCGTTGACCAGCGCGTTTGCCACCTTGCGATGCGCGCGACTGCTGATTGCCGCCACCGTGGCGCGGGCGATGCCCATGTGCAGGGCGACGGCCTCCTGATTGAGGCCCTCCAGATCGCACAGGCGCAGTACTTCGAGCTCATCGACCGTCATATCGATAGCGTCTCCGCTGGCAAGGCCATCGGGGGTAAAGCCGCGATATTCGGGGATGATCCCAACGCGGCGCAGTTTTTCGCGTCTTCCAGCCATACACTCTCCAAATCTGACATATGTCAACAATAGAATAGCGAACGTGCGGATTTGCGCAAGGAATTTCTGGCATATGTCAGAAAATGAGGGCTTATGTTTGGGCTGTGGGGCCGCGTGCGCCTGGGCTACAATGAATCTCGCTTGTAGGCGACTGACAGGAGGGTCAATGAGCAAAGCTGATCAACAGTTTGTAACCATGTGCCGCGATATCTTGGACCATGGCACCACCACCGAGGGCCAAAAGGTCCGCCCGGTGTGGGAGGACGGCACCCCTGCCTATACCATTAAAAACTTTGGTGTCACGGCGCGCTATGATCTGCGCGAGGAGTTCCCCGCGCTCACCCTGCGCCGTACGGCGCTTAAGTCTGCCATGGACGAGATTCTGTGGATCTATCAAAAGAAGTCCAATAACGTGCATGACCTCAACAGCCATATCTGGGATGAGTGGGCCGATGAGACCGGTTCCATCGGTAAAGCCTACGGCTATCAGATTGGTCAGAAGAGCCATTACGCCGAGGGCGACTTCGACCAGATGGACCGTGTACTGTACGACCTTAAGCACACGCCGTATAGTCGCCGCATTATGACCAATACGTACGTGTTTAGCGATCTGTCCGAGATGCACCTTTATCCATGCGCCTATAGCGTGACCTATAACGTGACGCAGCGTCCTCAGGACGACAAGCCGACGCTCAACATGATTCTCAACCAGCGCAGCCAGGACATTTTGGCCGCGAACAACTGGAACGTGTGCCAGTACGCCATTTTGCTGATGATGGTCGCGCAGTCGGTCGATATGATTCCCGGTGAGCTGCTGCACGTGATCGCCGACGCCCATATCTATGATCGTCATGTCGATATCGTCCGCGAGCTTATCGAGCGTCCGCAGTTTGCGGCACCCAAGGTAACGCTCAACCCCGATGTGCATGACTTCTATGCGTTTACGACCGATGACCTGATCGTCGAGGGCTATGAGCACGGCCCGCAGGTCAAGAACATCCCCATTGCGGTGTAGGTGACGCGCATGACGTGTAAGCTTTCTGCCATCGTCGCCGTGTGTGACGACTGGGGTATTGGCTGCGAGGGCGATATGGTGGTGTCCAATCGCGCCGATATGCGCCATTTTGTGGCCTGCACCAAGGGCTGCCCGGTTATCATGGGACGCAAGACGCTGCTGAGTTTTCCCGGCGGGCGTCCTCTCAAGAACCGCCGCAATATCGTGCTTACGCGCGATATGGGCTTTACCCGCGAGGGCGTCGACGTGGTGCATAGCGTTGACGAAGCGCTCTCTGCGGTTGCCGATGAGCTCGTTGCCTGGGTGATCGGTGGCGGCGATGTCTATCGGCAGTTTTTGCCGTACTGCGTGGAGGCCGAGGTCACTCATAACCACTGCGTGCATGTCGTGGACACGTACTTTCCCGACTTGGACGCCGATCCCGCGTGGGAGATTGCGCAGCGTAGCGGGGTCGCGACGATTGCCGCCGGTGAGGGTGACGAGGGCGTCAATTATGAGTTCGTGACGTATCGTCGCATCGAGGCGTAAATCGTCTGGCGTGAACGGTATCATCGGGTAGATTGAATGCATGGGGCGGCGCTTAGCGTCGCCTCGTTTGGTATAGATGTGCTGTAAAGAAGGGTGCGGGCTGGCTGCTATGACTGATGCCGTTGAGGTTCTGCGAATTGATTCGCTCGAGGACGAGCGGCTCGATGCCTACGTGCGACTGACCGAGCGTGAGCTTCGCTGCGTGCTGGAGCCGCAGAAGGGCATTTTTATCGCTGAGAGTGCCAAGGTCATCGAGCGTGCGGTTCGCGCCGGATATGAGCCGGTGAGCTTTCTTCTGGGCGAGCGCTGGCTCGACCAGATGATGCCGCTGTTTGACCAGCTTGTCGTGCGCGAGGGAGCGGGTCCGGTTCCCGTGTTCGTGGCCTCCATGGAGCTCATGGAGCAGTTGACGGGCTTTAACGTGACGCGCGGCGCGCTGGCGGCGTTCCGTCGCCCGCGTCAGATTCCGGTTGATGAGTTCTTGGGCGGCGTCGTCGAGGCGGCGGGGGATCGTCCGGTGCGCGTGTGCGTGCTTGAGGGTATTGTTGATCACACCAATGTTGGCGCGATTTTCCGCTCGGCTGCCGCATTGAACGTTGACGGTATTTTGGTCAGCCCGACGTGCTGCGACCCGCTGTACCGTCGCTCGGCCCGCGTGAGCATGGGCACCGTGTTTCAGGTGCCGTGGACGCGCATTGGCAGCGAGGCTCGTGTGTGGCCGCATGATGGTCTGAGCGCGTTGCACGACGCCGGTTTTTCGTGTGCCGCTATGGCGTTGACGGACGATTCCGTATCGCTGGACGATCCCGTGCTGCAGGAGATTGACCGCCTGGCAATCTTTATGGGTACCGAGGGTGCCGGCTTGGGCGCCAAGACCATTGCCGGCTGTGACCACGCGGTGCGCATTCCGATGGCGCACGGGGTCGATTCGCTCAACGTGGCCGCGGCGAGTGCCGTCGCCTTTTGGCAGCTGTGCCCGCA
>CABUQI010000032.1 GCA_902493545.1 uncultured Collinsella sp.
GCCCCGGCGGCATCCGCTGCCCCCGCTGCTACGTCCGCGCGCCAGGGCGGTATGCCTTGGGACCGGGGTGCTGCTGTTCCGGCTGCCCAGCCTTCGCCCCGTTCTGCGTCCGTGTCAGCTTCCAAGCCTGCAGCGCCTGCACCTCAGCCTGCGCCGGCTCCGACGCCTCAGCCCGTTGCGGCCCCCGCGCCTGCCATCGCTCCGGCACCTAATCCCCAGTCCAACAATGCCGCCCAGGTTGCCGTCGCCGGTGCTGCCGAGACGCCCGCGGTCGAGGATGCCGGAGAGCTGCAGCGCAAATGGGCCGAGGTTGTCGAGCGTGTCAAGGCACGTCAGGCTTCCTACGCAGGGCTTTTGCTCAACGCCCGCGCCACGGCCGACGACGGCTCCAAGCTCACGGTCTCGTTCCCCGCGGGTTCTACCTTTGCCATTAAGATGCTCGGTCGCGCCGATACGCAGTCGGTGGTCCTGCCGACGGTCTGCGCGGTCTTCGGTCGTCGTACCGTCGACTATGTCCTGGATGGGGGTGGCACGCCGGCTCCTCAACATGAGGAGCATTCTCCATCTGCACGGGCTGCGGCATCTGCGGACCCGCAACCCGTGTCCTCGGCGGCCCCTGTATCCTCGAGCGCCAGCGCGCCGCAGCAGCAAGCGGCGCCGGTAGCGGCATCGACCCCGTCGGCGCCTAAGCCCGCAGCGCCCAAACCGGCTGCTCCGACACCCGCGCCCAAGCCCGTCTCGCCCGCGCCCAAGTCGTCTGACCTGGGCAAAGCCCCCTGGCTACGCTCCGACAACCCCGCCGGCGCTCCTGCCACGGGTAAGCTCCCGACCGAGCCCGCACCTTGTGCGCCCGAGCGCTCGGCTGCCCCCAAGGCTCAGCCTGTCGCGCAGTCCGCGCCGTGGGAATCCGAGCAGGTTCCCTACGACGATGCCATGGTCGGCGGCTTTGCCGGCGATGCGAGCGGGGACGATCTGCCTCCGTTCGACGTGCCGGGTGCGGCGTCCGCGCCCAAGTCCGCTGCAACTGCCCCCAAAGAGGAGGACGCTCCTGCAGCGCCTTGGGAGTCCAACCCCGGTGCGGGCAGCCCCTTCGGCCATCAGGGTGCAGCCCCGAGCATCCCGCAGACCGAGGACGAGGCCAAAGCCCTCATCCGCAGCGTCTTCGGCCAGTCCACCATCTTCAAGCCGGTGGAGTAGCTGTACGGGCGGGTATACTGCTCAAGAAGAGATCTCTTTGTCCGGGCGCATCTGTATTTCGGACATGTGCAACGTAGCGCCGCGTATATCGCATTCGAGCAGACAGGTGCGTGACGGTCGGCCTAGGATGCTGAGGTCGATACGATACGTCGCATGGCTGTCCGTGTATTCGACTTGCTCGGCGTTGACGGTTGCTCCGATTGTCGATAAAGAGCCCGGTTCGGCATCGACAATCTTGGAGTCCTTTATCTTGACCTTGAACTCTTGGTAGAGGGACGGGCTGTTGTAGTAAACGGTTCGGGTTCCGTCGGTGCACTCATCGGTCGCTTCCCATTTGACGGTGGGCTGGTCCGAGTTGGCTATCAGCAGTTCTGCTCCAAAGGCTATAGCATGGGTGATGACAACCAGCAATGCCCAGCCGACAAAGAGATAGGGAACCACATATGCGACGGGGTGTTTTGAGCGGATGTTTTGGAGCGCGTCGGGGACATTCATGGGGCACCTCCAAATTACTATCTATGACAATCAAATTATACCCTGCCGCCATGTGCGCCGCCTCGAGCAGCGGTTCGGCATTTAGCTATTTAGTGGCGCACATGAAATGCCGGATTCGGCTCTACTAGATTGAGTATGCGATATTATGCAACCTTGCATAATTCGACCTTGCATAATCTTGGGGGCGCATCACGCTCCAGGACATGTATATCGACTGAGGTAGTGTGTCCGCCCCGCTTGCTTGCCCCGCGCCGTGGTACGATTTTTGAGTTTGAAAGTCCCGCCGTGCTCCGGCTGCCCTTGCAGCTCGGCGTGCGGCCGCACGTAAAGGAGCCATCATGGCCGGTATGAACATGCAGCAGATGATGAAGCAGGCTCGCAAGATGCAGGAGCAGCTTGCCGCCGCGCAGGAGAACCTCAAGTCCCAGACCGTCGACGCCTCTGCCGGCGGCGGTATGGTCAAGGTGACCGTTAACGGCGAGATGGAGCTCGTCAACCTCACCATCGACCCCGATGCGCTCGATCCCGAGGACGTCGATATGCTGCAGGACATGATCATGGCTGCCGTCAACGAGGCCGTCCGCGGCGTCAACGAGCTCGCCAACAAGCAGATGGGCGCCATCACCGGCGGCCTCAACATCCCGGGCATGCCGTTCTAAGACACACATATAAATGAGCGCAAATCACAGTCTGCAAAAACTGCTCGATGAACTGGGCCGTCTGCCGGGCATTGGTCCCAAGTCGGCCCAGCGCATCGCCTATTACCTGCTCGAGGCCGATGCCGAGGAGGCCCGCCGCCTGGCCGAGGCCATCCTGGAGGTCAAGCAGGAGGTCCACTTTTGCAGCCGCTGCTTTAACTACGCCACGGCCGACGAGTGCTCCATCTGCCAGGACCCGATGCGCGATACCACTCGCATTTGCGTGGTGGGCGAGCCGCGCGATGTCCAGGCGATCGAGCGCACGGGCAGCTACCACGGCCTCTACCACGTATTGGGCGGCGTGATCAGTCCCATGGACAAGATTGGCCCCGAGCAGTTGCACATCCGCGAGCTGCTGGCGCGTCTGGGCCACGAGGATATCCATGAGGTCATCATTGCCACCAACCCCAATATTGAGGGCGAGACCACGGCGAGCTATCTGGCCCGTACCATCAAGCCGTTGGGCGTCGAGGTGTCGCGTCTGGCAAGCGGCCTTCCCGTGGGCGGCGACTTGGAGTATGCCGACGAGCTTACGCTTGGCCGCGCCATCGAGGCCCGCCGCGCGATTTAGGTGGCGAGCCTGCTCCTGCCGTATGTTTTCCTCGCGACGCACGGGGTAGTCATAATTTCCCCGTGCGACTGTGAGTTTGTTGTGCAACAAAGATGCTTCGTATCCGCTTATCGCATGGATGCTTCCGCTCGCATCCTTAATTTGTCCATTCGTTGCGCAACCTTTTTGGTTCGCTGATACACTCAAATATGGATTCGAATGAATGCGCCGCTCCCGAGCGGCGTGTTTTTGTTGGAGGAGAACGCATGCGGCCCGGTGGCACTCAGACAAAGCGCGGCGCCGCGGTGCGCATACGACGCCGACTGGGCTTGGCGCCGCGGGCGTACGCACTGCTATCGTGCTCGCTGGTGCTGGTCATAGCTGGCGTTTCTGCCTATGGCATGACCGTGCCGTCCATGATGCAGGCGCATGCCGCACGCGAACCGCGCGTGGGGCATGAGGTCAAAAGCGATCTGGGCACCACGACTGGATATGCTTGGGCAAGTGTGGTCGGGCATATTGTGTTTGGCACCGACGATGCGGACGGCGCCGAGGCCCCGGACAACGAAGTCACGCTTGCCAATGGCAAAACCATCGTGCTTACCAACACCAAGATCATCGATCGATTGTCCAACAATAGCGTGGCGGCAACGGTGAATAAGGTCGAGCAGCAAAAGGAGCAGGACGCCCAGCAGTCCGGAAAGCCCAGTAGCTCGGATACTTCTGGCTCCGGCTCGGATTCATCGAGTTCGGGCGGCGGCTCTGGGTCGGGTTCCTCTACCGGAGGGCCTGGAAACGGCGGCTCGACGGGCGGCAACACTGACAACGATGCAAACTCCGGCGGCCTTTCCGCTGCTGAGGAAGAGAGCATTCACAGTTGGCTTGTGACCAAGTACAACATGCTCGACGGCTATGTTTCTCGTGCCAATGACGTGGTCTCGACCTATAACTCTACGGGAGATCCCAGGCCGTGCGACAGCCTGGTCGGGGAGATGTTTGTCATTCGAGCCGAGTTCGGTCGTCAGACATTCTCGCCCCGGTCAAGGTGGTATCAGCAGTATGCCAATCTGTGGGGCTGTTACACCAACCTATGTCAATGGGTCGGCCATTACGGCGATGATGACGTCGCGCTCGGTAACTTCAACAATAACGTGGCGGCGCTTGCCCTATGATGACCGATCTTGCATCCACCACACCACAATCGCTCGGTCGCGATCCCATGGTCGGCCTGCGCCTGGCGCGTGTCGACGGGTTTGAGCCGGCCATTGCGCTCGGTCAGGACGAACTGCCTGCCTATCTGCGTCGTTTTACGATGCTGTTTGCCGACGATGCCACCATGCGCCGTGGCGGTATCGGCCGCGTGACGCGTGCCGTCAACGCCCAAGGCGAGGCCGTGGCACTCAAGCAGCTCATCTTGCCGACGCGCGATGAGTTTGACGACGATGCCGCTCACGAGGCGCTGGTCGCCAAGTTCAAGGCGGCGTTTCGCGAGGAATACGAATGCCATCGCGCCCTTTCGGGCCTTAAGGGCTTTCCCCGCCTCTATGGCTGGGGCGAGGTCGACGGTGTGCCTGCAATTGTCATGGAATGGGTCGAGGGCGAGACGCTTGCCCGCTTGCGTTCGCGACTCGCCGTGGACGATGCCGGACGCCTGTCGCCGCTTGTGGCGGCGCGTCTGGGTCGCGACCTGTTCGATCTGCTCTGCCGTATGAGCCTGGTGGGTGAGGGCTTTGTCCATCGCGATATCTCGCCCGCTAATATTATGGTGCGCACGGCGCGTCTACCGCTTGACCGGCAGCTTGCCGAGGGCACCTTTGACCTGTGCCTGATCGACTTTGGCTCGTCGCTGGCGCTTGAGCCTGCGTCGGCCGTGGCCGGTACCGGCGGCAAGGCATCCTTTACCGAGCGCTATGCCACGCTGCGTCGCGCGACGGTTGCCTATGCCCCGCCCGAGATGCTCACCGACGATATTCCCGATCTGCGCGCTTTGCGTATGTCGCCGGCGATCGACGTCTATGCCGCGGCAAGCACGGTTTACGAGCTCATTGCCGGCGTCGCGCCATACGAAGCCGCGCCGAGCACTTCGGGCACCTCGGGTTCGCGCAAAAAGACGCGCGACATCGCGAGCCCCTACCGTCTCAAGATGGACACGCGGCCCGACTATCCCATTGGTGCCCATGCGCCCGGTTGTGATTTGACTCAGCTGCTTCGTCGTGAGCCCGATGTGGCGCTCGCCGCGGCCGAGCAGGCCCAGCAGCTAGGGCTTGAGCCGGATTCCGAAGAGCTACGCGATGCGCTGGCGTTTGTCGATGCCCAGCTGTTCGACGTGGTGATGGCCTGTCTGTCCAGCCATCAAAAAGATCGTCCCGAGCCGGCGGCGGTCGAGGCGGCGCTCTCGGCGTTTTGTGACCACTATGCGCAAAATGTCGGCCGTTCGCTCCGCGGCGAGCCGCTCACGCCGTGCCCCATGGATGCGTCTGGCCGCGCGGTTCGTCGCGCGCTGATGGTCGGCGCGACGGTCGTCTGTGGCGTGGTTTGGGCTGTGATCGTGGTTTCGGCCGCGCTGCTGGCGTCGGGCGCTCGCGTGACGGCGACTTTGGGATCGCTCGTGTGGTCTGGGTCGCTACCGGGTATTATTGCCGCACTGGCGTTGGCGCTGCCAGGCATAGCCGGCGTTGCCGCGGGGGCACTTGCGCGCGATCGGCGCTCGGGCTTCCTGCAGGGTGTGCTTGCGCTTTCTGCCTGCGAGGTTCCGGTGCTGGTTGTGGCTGCATGTAGCGTATTTTCCCAACGCGCCGTGATGGGTGGCCTTGTTGCCGCTCTGGTTGCAACCTATACGCTTACGTGGTTTTTGCTTGCGATGGGCTTTGCCTTTGAACTTCCCGCTTCGGCACCGCGACGCACAGAAGCCCAGATGGCGACTCCGCTTGCCGGTGGAGCCGCAGCTGCCCGTACTTTTGGCGGACCTGTCGAAGTATCGTCCGATTCTATTTCTACGACCAAGGAGGCCTAGGTCATGGCATCTCAAGTTGAGCTCACCCCATGCGGGGCCATGTTTGACATCTTTAAGCGCGCGGCGCATCTGAGCCATATCGAGCTGTGCGGCTTGGTGCTTTCGTCCCGTCCGCTCGCCGACGGCCGCAGCCCGCAGAGCCGAGCCGCCGATCGCTCTTGGGTTTCCCGCTTTATCGTTCGCGCGCCGGTCGGCACGCTTCAGCAGCGCTACTTTGCCGAATACGGTACCTCGGCTGCGCGTATTATGTCGCAACTGGCCCTGCGCCAGCGCAATCCCATGGACTCCACGGCTGTGATCAATATGGTGTGCGGTCCTGCAGGTGAACCGATGGTACGCGCGCTCGAAGAGTGCCACCAGGACACGAATCTCTATCGCAACGCGCTCGAGCGCCTGTCCCAGGCGGCAGAACTCATGCCCGCCGAGCGCGCCGAGGCCGTGCTGGTGCTGTTTGTCGCCGTCGGTTGTTCGGCGGATGTGCGGTCCTCGGTGAACTATGCCATCGACTACGCGCACGCGACCTGTGGCGGAGGCACATCCACGCCGCGTTCGCTTGGCATGTCGATGACCGCGGGCGAACGCGAACCCGCCCCGGCGCACCCCTTGGGCTTGCTGCGCGTACAAAACAGTTTTGTCGTGAGCGCCCCGCGCTGGATTCAGCCGAGTGAGCAGGGTGTTGAGATTGGCGCGCTGGCCACTGGCGAGGGCGATATTACCGACGTCGGCGACGATGTCTCGGCCCGCCATGCCCATATCTGGTGCGATGCTCAAAATATCTGGCACGTCGAGGACTTGTCGTCCACCAACGGAACCGTGGTGGTAAACGGGGCCACGCGCGTCTGCATTCAGGTCGAGCCCGGCCGTTCCGCCCAACTCAATCCCGGCGACGAGCTCAAGCTCGGCGAATCCACCACCTACGCCATCCTCCTCGGCGCCCTCTAGCTCATCCCCCCCCCAATGAGTTGCGGTGAAATAGGGACTGATTAAGGCCGTTAACAGCAAAAACACTCCCTATTTCACCGCAACTGCTGTGGGGTTCCAGGGGACTGTGCCCGTCGGTGCCGGGCGCACAATAGTCACCCGAGGTAAACCTTTACCGGCCACCTATATTTGCCGAAATATGGCTTGACGGCGGGGTACAATAAACCCGCATGCGGATTTCCGTTGCGGGCGCTTCCCATCGCCGGGGCGTGCCCGGGAGCATCCGACATGCGGCCTTTGCGGCGCTCGGTCATGTGCAAGACGGGTAGCTGGGCCTGTGGAGCGCGTGCAGCCCTCCTTGCCTCGGCATGCCTTCTCTCCACGCCATGTACCTGCTGCTGAGTCCGCCTGCCAGATGATTGGAAGCAACAACGAAAATCCCATCACGCCAATATCCCGGCGATCGCCGGGGCCTGTATACCTATATGAGAGGAGAGGGGTATATGGCGCGTAAGTTTAAGTCTATGGACGGCAACGAGGCGGCCGCATATGTTTCGTATGCGTACACCGAGGTAGCGGGAATTTATCCCATTACGCCGTCCAGCCCGATGGCCGACCATGTCGACCAGTGGGCGGCCCAGGGTCGCAAGAACATCTTCGGCACCCCGGTCAAGGTCGTCGAGATGGAGTCCGAGGCAGGTGCAGCCGGTACCGTTCACGGTTCGCTGGGCGCCGGTGCTCTGACCACCACCTACACGGCTTCTCAGGGCCTGCTCCTGATGATCCCGAACATGTACAAGATCGCGGGCGAGCAGCTCCCGGGCGTCTTCCACGTCTCCGCGCGTTGCGTCGCTTCGCACGCCCTGAACATCTTCGGTGACCACTCCGACGTCATGGCCTGCCGCCAGACCGGTTTCGCCATGCTCGCCGAGGGCAACGTCCAGGAGGTCATGGACCTCTCGCCGGTGGCTCACCTTGCCGCCATCGAGGGCAAGACCCCGTTCCTTAACTTCTTCGACGGCTTCCGCACTAGCCACGAGATCCAGAAGGTCGCCATGTGGGACTACAAGGATCTTGCCGAGATGTGCGACATGGACGCCGTCCAGGCTTTCCGCGACCACGCGCTCAACCCTGAGCACCCGCACACCCGCGGCAGCCACGAGAACGGTGACATCTTCTTCCAGAACCGCGAGGCCTGCAACAAGGTCTACGACGAGCTTCCCGCCGTCGTCGAGGGCTACATGAAGAAGATCAACGAGAAGCTCGGCACCGATTACGGCCTGTTCAACTACTACGGCGCTCCCGATGCTGATCGCGTCGTCGTGTGCATGGGCTCCTTCTGCGACGTGCTCGAGGAAGTCATCGACTACCTCAACGCTCACGGCGAGAAGGTCGGCCTGGTCAAGGTTCGCCTGTTCCGTCCGTTCTCCATCAAGCACTTCGTCGACGTTCTCCCCGAGACCGTCAAGAAGATTGCCGTCATGGACCGCACCAAGGAGCCGGGTTCCATCGGCGAGCCGCTCTACCAGGACGTTGTCTCCGCTCTCTACGAGGCCGGCAAGACGGGCATCAAGGTCGTCGGCGGCCGTTACGGCCTGGGCAGCAAGGACACGCCTCCCGTGTCCGCGTTCGCTGTCTTCGAGGAGCTCAAGAAGGACGAGCCCAAGCGCGAGTTCACCATCGGCATCGTCGATGACGTGACCAACCTGAGCCTGCCCGAGGCCGAGGATGCGCCCAACACCGCAGCCCCCGGCACCATCGAGTGCAAGTTCTGGGGTCTGGGTGGCGACGGTACCGTCGGCGCCAACAAGAACTCGATCAAGATTATCGGCGACCACACCGACAAGTACGTCCAGGCCTACTTCCAGTACGACTCCAAGAAGACCGGCGGAGTCACCGTCTCGCACCTGCGCTTTGGTGATTCCCCGATTCGCTCGCCGTACTACGTGACCAAGGCCGACTTTGTCGCCTGCCACAACCCCAGCTACATCGTCAAGGGCTTCAAGATGGTCCGCGACGTCAAGCCGGGCGGCACCTTCCTGGTCAACTGCCAGTGGAGCGACGAGGAGTTCGCCGAGCACATGCCCGCCGTGGCCAAGCGCTATATCGCGAACAACAACGTCAACGTCTACCTGATCGACGCTATCGACCTGGCCGCCAAGGTCGGCATGGGCAAGCGCACCAACACGGTGCTTCAGTCCGCCTTCTTCGCGCTGGCCAAGGTTCTGCCCGCCGAGGACGCCCTGCAGTACATGAAGGACGCGGCCACCAAGTCCTACATGAAGAAGGGCCAGGCCATCGTCGACGCCAACCACAAGGCCATCGATGCCGGCGCTACCGCCTTCCGTAAGTTCGAGGTTCCGGCCGACTGGGCTACCGCCGAGGACGCCGCTCCCGTCGAGCTCTCCGAGGAGACCAAGTCCGCCATCGCCCAGCAGGTCAAGAACCTGCTCGAGCCCATCGATCGCATGGATGGCGACAGCCTGCCCGTTTCCGCCTTCGTCGGTTGCGCCGACGGCCAGTTTGAGCTGGGCGCCTCCGCATACGAGAAGCGCGGCGTCGCCGTGGTCGTTCCTCACTGGGACGAGACCAAGTGCATCCAGTGCAACCAGTGCGCCTATGTGTGCCCGCATGCCACCATTCGTCCGTTCGCGATGACCGAGGACGAGGCTGCCGCCGCGCCCGAGGCTACCCGCACGCTCGACGCCATGGGCCCCAAGGCCAAGGGCATGAAGTTCACCATGGCCGTGTCCCCGCTCGACTGCATGGGCTGCACCAACTGCGTCAAGGTCTGCCCCAAGGGCGCCCTCGAGATGGTTCCCACCGAGCAGGAGATGGATCAGCAGCCCGTTTGGGACTATATGGTCGAGAACGTCTCCGAGAAGAAGGAGCTCATCGCGGCCAACGTCAAGGGCAGCCAGTTTAAGCAGCCCTACCTGGAGTTCTCCGGCTCCTGCGCCGGCTGCGCCGAGACCGCCTATGCACGTCTGGTGACCCAGGTTGCCGGCGACCGCATGTTCATCTCCAACGCCACCGGCTGCTCCTCCATTTGGGGCAACCCCGCTGCCACCGCTCCTTACTGCAAGGACAAGGACGGTCACGGCCCGGCGTGGAATAACTCCCTGTTCGAGGACAATGCCGAGCACGGTCTGGGCATGGCCGTCGGTTACGAGGCCGTCCAGAAGAAGCTGATCGCTGCTACGCAGGAGATCATCGCCGCTGACGGTCCGTCCGACGAGCTCAAGGCCGCCGGTCAGGCTTGGATCGACTCCGTCAACGACGCCGAGGCCTCTAAGACCGCTGCCGCCGCCTACGTTGCCGAGCTCGAGAAGTGCGGCTGCGACGCCTCCAAGGCGATCCTCGCCGACAAGGCTTACCTCACCAAGAAGTCCTTCTGGATCTTCGGTGGCGACGGTTGGGCCTACGACATTGGCTTCGGTGGCCTGGACCACGTCCTGGCTTCCGGCCACAACGTCAACGTCTTCGTCTTCGACACCGAGGTTTACTCCAACACCGGTGGTCAGGCCTCCAAGGCCTCGAACCTGGGCCAGGTTGCTCAGTTCGCCGCTGCCGGTAAGGTGACCAAGAAGAAGTCCCTGGCCGAGATTGCCATGAGCTACGGCTACGTCTACGTGGCGCAGGTCGCCATGGGCGCCAACCCGGCTCAGACCCTCAAGGCCATCCACGAGGCCGAGGCCTACGACGGTCCGTCCCTCATCATCGGCTACAGCCCCTGCGAGATGCACTCCATCAAGAAGGGTGGCATGCAGAACTGCCAGGCCGAGATGAAGAAGGCTGTCGAGTGCGGTTACTGGAACCTCTTCCGCTTCAACCCCGAGGCTGCTGCCGGCAAGAAGTTCTCGCTCGATTCCAAGGAGCCCGCGGGCGGTTATCAGGAGTTCCTGATGAACGAGGCCCGTTACGCTTCGCTGACGCGTTCCTTCCCCGAGCGCGCCGAGGAGCTCTTCAAGGAGAACGAGCAGGCCGCTATGGACCGCTACGCTCACCTGCTGAAGCTCAAGACGGTGTACAACGAGGCCTAGGTCTCCCACCGCAGGATCTGAGGGCTGACCTTCGCGGACGTCCTCGGACATGAAAGAACCCCCGCTGCGCACTACGTGCGGCGGGGGTTCTTTCGTCCTGCGGAGTGTCCGCGAAGGTCAGCCCTCAGATCCTGCTACGACTACGTCCTCGGATTGTGTGGGCGGATGAAGGACGTGGTTGTGGGGGCCTTTTGTCCCGGTCGCTGTTTCGCGGCTTTGCCGCGAAACCTCGCGCCACTTTGGGGGTGGATGGGAGCGTGGCCGTTGCTGCCTTCTATCCCCGTGCTTTGGGGCTGGCTGCCTTTTCGGGGCTCATCTATATTCCTTAAGTTGGATGAAAAACGCCATGTTATTGCAGGGCTGCATACTCGTCCAATAAGTGCATA
>CABUQI010000033.1 GCA_902493545.1 uncultured Collinsella sp.
AGCGGCGCATGCGAACCGGCGGCAACTTGGTATGGTGGCCGTCCTTGGCCGAAAGAAACATAGGCAGGGCAATCGCGCGAGGGACGGGGCCGCAGGCGTAGCAAACATCGAGCTTGCCGTCGCACGGGTCGGCGTCGGGACAGATGCGATAGCCCGAACCATAGGTGGGCCCCAGCTGGATGGCCATAATAATCGCGCGTACGCGCTCGGCGGGCGCGCCATCAAAGCTGACTGTCATGGGGTAGTTGCGGTAGCGCAGGCCAAACTGCTCAAGTCCCGAGAGGGTGTAGAGCGGAGCGCCGGCGAGCCCCGTCTTTTTTCGCAGCTCGGTGGTGCCCAGGCCGATGGCGGCATCGATACCGACCGAAAGCGTCTGGTCGTAGTACTCAACGGCAGCCTCGCCGCTGCCGCTCGCAGGGCGCCACGAGCGAATGCGCCCGATGTCCTGACGCTGCAGCTCGCAGGTGAGCAGCGCGCCAAAATCTTTGCCGGAGAAATCGTCGATACCGAGCGTTTGGGCAAAATCGTTGCCGGAGCCCACGGGTAGGACGGCAAGGGCGGGACGGACCGCCTCATCCTGCGTCATGAGTCCATTGACGACCTCGTGGATCACGCCGTCGCCGCCGAGTGCGATAACCGTGCGGTAGCCCCGGGCCTGTGCGGCAAGCTCCTTGGCGTGCCCTATTCGCTCGGTCAGCACCAGGTCAAACTGGGATGCGCGTGCAGTCATGTCCAAAAAGCGCTGCAGGCGCTCAGCGACTTCGCGCGCCGCACCCGACTGGGCGGCGGGGTTGGCGATGATGAGCGTGCGACCAAAATCAGTTGCGTGCATGGGGCGACTCCCGGCGTGTGACATGACAGTGCGGTCGCGCTCAGGTCGAATTGCCCCTGATTGTGGCTGCACGGCGATTATTACATCTACTCTATCAGGTCGTTGTGGCGCTCGATAGCATCCGCTACCGTACCGCCCTCATCCACAATAAGCGAACGGCGCTTGGGTGAGATGATGCGCTGGGCGGGGTACACGCCGCGGTGTCCGCCGGTTAGATAGCTGATAAAGGCCACGATGACAAAGAACCCGGCGGCCGTGCCGTGGAACAGGTCGATGGCCATCATGCAGGTGGTGATGGGCACGTTGAGGCCGGCGCAGAACACGCCGAGCATGCCCAGCGCCGCCAGAAAGCTGGGGTCGATTCCGACGAGGCAACCGATCCAGCCGCCGAGCGCCGCACCGATGCCAAACAGGGGCGTGACCTCGCCGCCTTGGAAGCCCGCGCCCAGGGTAAGCGCTGTGACGACGAGTTTGATGGCCGCATCGGCAAGGGTGGTGTTGCCGGCGAACCCGGCGCCCGAGAGCCAGGTGGCAAGGCCGGCATACTTCCAGGCGTCGAGCATCGCGTAGGCCGCGAGCACCACGAGCGCGCCCACGAGTGCGCGAGCAATGTAGTTGGTGATAAAGCGACCGTACAGGCTCTTGACGGTTCGAACCGACCAGGCAAAGAGGCGCGCCGTCAGACCGAAGATGATGGCGCTGATAACAACGATGACGACCGTTGTGGGCGTCATAGCGGGAACGCTGGCGATGACATTCGCTTCGTACTCGGTACCCAGGGCGAGTGATGTAAAGTAGCCGGTAAACGAGGCGACCAGACAGTAGATGCCCGCGGTGTAGTCGATCTTGCCGATAAAGCACATCTCCATGCCAAAGAAAGCTCCGGCAAGGGGCGAACCGAATACGGCGCCAAAGGCCGACGAGATGCCGGCGAGCATGAGGTCGTGGTGGTCATGCTTTTTGAGGTGGGCGAGGCTCGAGATGTTACTGGCGATAGTGCCGCCAATCTGCACCGCAGCCCCCTCGCGACCGGCCGATCCGCCGGTGAGGTGCGTGAGCGTGGAGCAGACGAAGGTGAGGACGGCCATGCGCATATGGATAAGGCGTGTGCCCAGGGCGGAGTCGATGACCAGGTTGTTACCTCGTTTGGCGGCAAGGCCGTGGTTTTTGTACACCCATGCGGTGGCAACGCCCACAACGGGAAGCAACGCGTAAATCCACACGTGGTGCTCGCGATAATCGGTCGCGATATTCAGCGAGGCCAAAAATGCCCAAGCGGCAACACCCATGGCGAGCGAGACGATGACGACGAGCGCGAGCAGTTTGGCGCTTGCAAACAGGTTGCGGGCGTTGCGGCGTGTGTCGGCGGCCAAGAGCTGCTCGGAGCGGGTGAGTTGACGCCTGCCGGCCATGATGACGTCGCTAAGGGAGAAAAAGCCGCCATCGTCGAGCGGCTGGGAATGATCCTGCGCTTCGTTTGCGCTTTCGGGTTTGTTGTTATGAGCCATATATTCCTCTTTTAGGTTGCAACGCAAGCATTATAAAACGCGGCAAGCGCGACGAGCCGGTGGGTTGGTTTCCATTCTGTTTCGCGGCTTGCGGCCGACAGGTGTATTTGCGGGTACAGGCCAAATCGCGGTCGCGCGTCGGGGGATTATACTGAGACAAGCATAAAGAATCGGCGCTCCTGTTGTGCGCCGTGGCATTAAGAGGTGCATATGGCAGAGAAACTCATTCCGCTGGAGGACGCGCAGTCGATCGTTCTGTCGCACGTTGCTCCGACCGATCTCGTCGAGATTCCCGTGTGGCAGGCCGCCGGTCTTCCCTTGGCCGAGGACGCGGTGGCCGATATCGACATCTCGCCGTTTGCCAACAGCGCTATGGACGGATATGCCGTGCGCTCGGCGGACTTGGCGCAGGCGTCTGGTGAGACGCCGGTGACGCTCGACGTTATCGGACACGAGGCTGCGGGCCATGTGTTTGAGGGTGCTCTTGGCCCGGGCGAGACGGTCCGCATTATGACAGGCGCGCCGGTGCCCGAGGGCGCCGACGCCGTGGTGAAATACGAGATCGTCGAGGTGCTCGACGGCGATGGCAACGAGGGCTCGCACGTTCGCTTCTCGGTGCCGGCCAAGGTGGGGGAGAACGTTCGCTCTGTCGCCGAGGAGGCCCGTGCCGGCGATGTTGTGATGCACGCCGGCGAGGTCGTGGCTCCGGCGGGCGCGGGTCTGCTGGCAAGCGCCGGATACGCGAGCGTGAAGGTACACGCTGCACCACGTGTGGGCATCATCTCGCTGGGCACGGAGCTGGTCGCACCGAGTAACGTGCCGGCGTGCGGGCAGATTCGCGACTCCAACTCCTCGGCGTTGATGGCCGAGGCACTCGATGCAGGAGCCGAGCCCGTGTTCTACGGCATTGCGTCTGATGATGAGCAGGCGATTGCCGAGCTCGTGCATCGCGCGGTGCAAGAGTGCGATTTTGTCATTACGAGCGGTGGCGCCTCGACTGGCGACTATGACTACGTGACGGCGCTGGTTAAGCGCGAGGGCGAGGTGCTGTTCGATCGCATCTCGATGCGTCCGGGCAAGGCCATCACGTTTGGCTTGCTCGGGGGTAAACCGTATTTGGGGCTTTCGGGCAATCCCGCGGCAGCGTATGTGGGCTTTGAGATGCTCGCCCGTCCTGCGATCCGCAAGATGCGCGGCTTTGCCGAGGTTGCGCGTCCCGTGCAGCAGGCGATATTGACGCACGGCGTGAAGAAGCGCCAGGACCGACGCTTCTTCGATCGCGCCACGGTTTTGCGCGACCCCGAGACCGGTGAGCTGTTGGTGACCGAGGCCAAGACGCAGAATTCGGCGCTGCTCGGCACGATGCAGCGGGCCAACTGTCTGCTGCGTATTGACGAAGGGCCGTGCGAGCTCAAGGCGGGCGACGTCGTGGATGTCGTGCGTGTCGACCTGCCCGAGGGCGCCGTGTTGTAGGAGGAATGCTATGGAGTTGAAGATATCGATCGTTACGTGTTCGGACACGCGCGATCTTGCCCGGGACGAGGCTGGAGCCGCACTCAAGGAACTCATCGTGGCGCAAGGCTGGACGGTCGCCTCGCATGCGGTCGTGCGCGACGACGTCAGCGAGATCGGTGATGCCATTGTGGAAGCCGCCGATGTGTGCCACGCCAATGTCGTGCTCACCTGCGGCGGCACGGGGCTTTCGATGCACGACGTGACGCCCGAGGCGACGCGTGCCGTCTGCGACCGCGATGTGCCTGGTATTGCAGAGGCAATCCGTGCGTACTCCATGACCAAGACGCGCCGCGCTATGCTCTCGCGCGCTATTTGCATGCAACGAGGTCATACACTTGTCGTAAACTTTCCCGGTTCTACGAAGGCCGCCCGCGAAAGCTGGGAGGCCATAGCAGACCAGCTGGAGCATGCGGCTCAGATGACAGCGGGCGGCGGACATACCAACTAAGCGGTTTACCTGCGGCGGAGCGACCTGAATGGCTGCTCCGCCTTTGTTTTCCGCCGAAGCGACGCCGAGGTGCATGCTAGCTCGAAACTATATTCTCAGACGAGAATAATTCCTCATAATCATTATTCGCATCGAAGTATAATCTAATTATAGAATAAAGCCCGCGTCGGGGTGTCCGGGCGTAGCATTCGAAAGGATTGAACATGTTCGATATGGTTTCTCGCCGCGGATTCGTCTCGCTTTCTGCTGTCGCCGCTGCCGGCCTTGGTCTTGCCGGCTGCTCGGGCGGCAAGACGTCCGAGCCGGCCGGATCCGATGCCGGTTCTGCTAAGGCATCTTCCAAGAAGGCTGTCGAGCTGCAGGTCTTTGCCGCCAACTCGCTCGAGAAGGCTCTGCCCGAGGTTCAGGAGCTCTACACAGAGCAGACCGGCACCACGTTTGCAGACACGCAGTTTAAGGCGTCTGGCGACCTTGTCGAGCAGATGCGCGCCGGTGCCGCTGCCGACGTGCTCATCACAGCCTCCAAGGGCACCATGGACGACGCCGAAGCCGCCGAGCTCGTCGACGCCGATACGCGCGAGGACATGTTCGTCAACGACCTCGTGATTATTCGCGCCGAGGGCTCCGACACCAAGATCGAGGCCATTGCCGACGTCGCGAATCTGGATGGCAAGATCGCCATTGGCGACGCCAAGACCGTCCCCGCCGGCAAGTACGCTAACCAGGCCCTGGCCTCCGTGGGCCTCTACACCGGCACCGAGGGTGACGACGGCGAGTATGCGCCCGAACTCGCCGACAAGGTGGCCCTGGCCGATAAGGTCGGCACCGCTGCGTCTTACGTCTCTACGGGCGACTGCGTAGCCGGTTTTGTCTACAGCTCCGATATCTTCCGCTACGACGGCATCGAGGAGGCCTTCGTGTGTCCCGAGGATTCGCACAAGCCCATCGTGTACCCGGGTGCCGTTGCCGAGAGCTCCGAGCATGCCGACGAAGCCGAGGCGTTCATCGACTTTTGCCTGTCCAACAAGAAGGCTCAGAAGATTTGGGCTAAGTACGGCTTTGAGCTTTCCGCGTAGTGCGGCTTGGCGCGATAATTCCATCGTTTTGTGTTTCACTCCGTCCTTGTATTCGCTTGGAGCTTTTCGTGCTTAATAGATTCCGCATGCTCGTCGCCTGTGCTTTGACCTTCGCGCTTTGCTGGGTGCCGGGATTTGCGTTTGCTGGGGACGCTGAGGACGGGGCCCAGGTTGCTGCGACCGCTCATGGGCTTTCCTATGGGATCGAGGGTTTTGAGCGGTTGGCCAAGGGGACCGCTCGTGCCATGGAGGGCCAGCCTGAGGGCTACCGGTTTCCCGTTGACGAGGACGTGGACCTTGTAGTGGCGCCTGCTGCCGATCGCGTTGTGGTGTGGATATCGCCCAAGGCGGTCGAGAAGTATGGGTTGGATCCGCAGGACAACGAGTGCGTATCGGGTCTCAAGGCCCTCGTCTGTGAGCTCGACAGCGCAAACTGCATGGGAGGTGCGCAGCTGGGGGACGTGGATCTTCCTTGGTGTGTGACGGCGGAAACAACGTTTGATGCCGGCGGGTATACCTATGGCTTTGACGAGCGCAGTGCGGATGGGGACCGTTATGTGGTGATCTCATCGGCCTCGGGTGATGCCAAGGGCGGCGCGCGTTGGCTTGATAGCGCTCGAATGGTAGAGGCATCGTCTGTCGTGTTGCGGGATGAGCAGGGGCCCTTGACCTCTCTGGCCTCCTTTTTGGGCGACATCGACTATCGCCCGCTTTGGGTGTCCATTAAAACGAGCGGCCTTGCCCTGCTGATCTCCTTTGCGCTGGGCCTGTTCGCCGCGTGGAAGACTATGGGTACCTCGAGCCGCATCAAGGGCCTGCTCGATTCGGTCTTTACGATTCCTATGGTGCTGCCGCCCACGGTCTGCGGCTTTCTGCTCCTCATGCTGTTTGGCCGCTCGACCGGGGTCGGTCGGTGGCTTATCGCGCACGGCGTCTCGATTGTCTTTACGTGGCCGGCAGCGGTGATATCTGCCGTGGTGGTGTCGTTCCCGCTCGTCTATCGTACGGCACTCGGCGCCTTCGAGAGCCTCGACACGCAGATGCTCGATGCGGCGCGCACGCTGGGCTGGTCCGAGCGTCGCATCTTTACCAGGCTTATGATGCCGCTCGGCTGGCCCTCGATTGCCGCTGGCACGGTGCTCGCCTTTGCCCGTGCGATGGGCGAGTTTGGCTGCACCCTGTTTTTTGCGGGCAACTACGCCGGCATTACGCAGACCATTCCCATCGCCATCTATTTTGAGTGGATGGGCGGCAATACGTCGGTGGCCCTCTTTTGGGTCGTTGTCGTAATCGCGTTCAGTTTCCTGGTCATTCTGTTCATCAATATGTACACGGCGCATTCGCAAAAGTACCGCGAGCGGGGCCTTTCCCGTGCGGAGCGTAAGCAGGCCAAAGATCTCGCCGGACAGGGCGATTCGCTCGACCCGGCGGGCGGTGATGCCTTGCGTATCGATCGCGAGGCACTGGCCGAGCTCATGCGCGATGATGCCGCATTACAGGGAGGTCGATAGGCCATGTCGCTCGTTCTGGATATTAAGAAACGTTATCCCGGGTTTGTGCTCGACATGCAGCTTGAGGCCGGCGAGGAGCGCGTGGCCTTGCTCGGTGCCTCCGGATGTGGCAAGAGCTGCACACTGCGCTGCATTGCCGGCGTGGAGACGCCCGACGAGGGCAAGATCGTCGTCAACGGCGTGACCTTTTTTGACTCGGCGGTTGGCATCAACCTGTCACCCCAGGAGCGAAAATGCGCCCTGTTGTTCCAAAACTATCAGCTGTTTCCCAACATGACGGTGGCCGATAACGTATGCGCCGGTGTAAAGGATGCTGGCGACGCCGCCGCGCGCAAAAAGCTCGCCGAGCGCTATCTGGGCATTTTCGGTCTGGCCGATTTTGTCGATCGCTACCCCGCGCGACTCTCGGGCGGGCAGCAGCAACGCGTGGCGCTTGCCCGTATGGTGGCGGCGCACCCGGGCATTTTTATGTTCGACGAGCCCATGAGCGCACTCGATGCGTATCTCAAGAGCGCGCTTGAGCAAAACATGCTCGACCTGTTCGACGTCTGCAACCGTACCGTGCTCTATGTGAGCCACGACATCGACGAAGCGTGCCGCCTGTGTCAGCGCATCTGCGTGATGCACGACGGGCATGTTGAGGAGATTGGCTCCATCGAGGACGTGGACCGTCGTCCGCAGACGCTGGCGGCACTGCGCCTGACGGGCTGCAAGAACACAAGCCGGGCGCGCAAGATCGGCGACGAAGAAGTTGAGGCCCTCGACTGGGGCATGACCTTTAACGTGGGTCGCGAGGTTCCCGATGATGTGGCGTACCTGGGCATTCGCGCAAGCTACTTCCATGTTGACAATCGCGCGGAGCGGGGCCGCAACAGCTATGATTTGCACGTGGCCCGTGTGAGCGATTCGCGCTTTGAGCGGCTGGTGCTGCTGGACGTGCCGCGCGTCGATGCGCCCACACGTCTGCAGTGGAAGGTCAACAAGGTGGGCGTGCCTGTCGACGAGCTGCCGCAAGCAGGCGAGACGCTGCGCATGCACTTCGATGCGAGTAAGATCCATTTGGTTTGTCGATAGCGCCGGGTAATGCCGTCGGGGATATAAGCCTCGGCGGCTTTGTCTTGCCGTTCGCCGAATGATGGATGACAAACTCTTATCAACACAGATAATTATTTATTAAACGACGGCACACGACGCTGTCGTACGAATGTCAACGGTGTTCGCATGGTCGACGACCGTTGATATAGTTGACCTTAACTTGTAAAGGAGGGTGCGCATATGCCGCAGACGACATACATTCGCCGCGTTGCCGCGCGCGCCCTATATATGGCTCGGAGTCGCATATGAGCAGGTATGTTCACGGCTCCGGGAGAGACGACGCACAACTAAATAATCAGCTGCAAAGCAGGTTCCCCAAAATTCCGGGTTTGAGCACGGCCGGGCAATCGCCGTCCGTCGTGCATCGATACCGCTGTTATCCGTTTTTGGTTCGAGAGGGGAACCGTCATGGCTGAAGAATTTGATTTCCATCCGATGTGGGAGAGCCTCGGCATGAATCTTGCCGACCACGACATGCTGCTGGGCGCCGTGGGCCAGATGTACGGCGATATGTTCCTGACGCAGAATAATCGACCCAAGTCCACGTCCTACCTGGATTTTGTCGCCACCAACATCCACAGTGGCCGTATTAAGGAGATGCTCAACAAGAAGGAGGCCGGCGAGGCCACCAAGATCGTCGGTTCGTTCTGCGTCTACGTGCCCGAGGAGATCGTACTTGCCTGTGACGGCATTCCTGTGGGCCTGTGCTCGGGTGCCGACTGGGCGACCGACAAGGTCGAGGAGCATCTGCCGCGCAACACCTGTCCGCTCATTAAGAGCTTTGCCGGCTTTAAGCTGGGCGAGGTCTGCCCCTACATTGAGTCGAGCGACCTGGTGGTGGGCGAGAACACCTGCGATGGCAAGAAGAAGGCCTACGAGTTCTTTGCCACGCAAAAGAACATGTACGTCATGGATATCCCCAACGTGCACGACGAGTCGACGCTCGTGACCTGGAAGGCCGAGGTCAAGAAGCTCGCGGCCAAGATCGAGGACGAGTGCGGCGTCAAGATTACGCCCGAGCGCCTGAAGGCTGCCACCCACGCCGTCAACGAGAAGCGTCGCGCCCTGCAGCGTCTGGCTGCGACCCGCGCTGCCGATCCGGCGCCCATCAGCGGTCTCGACAGCCTGCTGACCGTTCAGGCCGCCTTTATGGATGACACGCCGCGTCTGACCGGAGCCATTAACGATATGGCGGCTGAGTGCGAGCAGCGCGTTGAGGCTGGCGAGGGCGTGGCGCCCAAGGGCACCAAGCGCATCCTGTACACCGGTACGCCCATGGCCGTGCCCAACTGGAAACTGTTCAACCTTATCGAGAAGGCCGGCGGCGTTGTGGTAGGCGAGGAGTCCTGCACGGGCTCGCGCTACTACAAGGACCTGGTCGACGAGTCCGGTGAGACGGTCGACGAGATGCTCGACGCCATCGCCGAGCGCTACTTTAAAATCAACTGCGCCGTCTTTACGCCCAACGACCAGCGTATGAAGGACATTGTCCAGATGGCCAAGGACCTGCATGCTGACGGTATCGTCGACGTGGCCCTGCAGTTCTGCACGCTCTACGAGATGGAGTCGTTTGCCGTGGAGAAGGCCGCCGAGGAGGCGGGCATCCCGTTTATGCACATCACGACCGACTACGCCGGCGAGGATGCAGGCCAACTGCAAACCAGGATTGAGGCTTTCTTGGAAACCATTTAGGGCTATATCCGTCCCGGCGGCTTCCCCAGGCATCCGATCTTGCCGTTCAAACCGTCGCTTGCGTACCAAAGTACGCGGCGACTCCTCTTTCACGGCAACCTCGGGCACCTGGGAAAGCCGTCTCCTTGGTTGGTTAAAAGGTTTGTTAAGGAGTTATATGTCGGAAAATATTGAGCAGCCGTTGCCGCGCACGTTTGAGGAGTTCAACGAGCAGCGCAAGGCGGCGTTTATTCGCGTCAAGGATTATAAGCAGGCGGGTAATCGCCTGGTCGGCTTTTTGTGCAGCTATACGCCGCTCGAGATTATTGATGCCGCGGGGGCCGCAAGTGTCGCTCTGTGCGGTACGTCCGATGAGGTGATTCCCGAGGCCGAGAAGGTACTGCCGGCAAACCTCTGCCCGCTCATCAAATCGACGTACGGTTTCGCCTATTCGCAAAAGTGCCCGTTCACGTACTTTAGCGACATGATCATCGGCGAGACCACCTGCGACGGCAAGAAGAAGATGTACGAGCTACTCAACGAGCTCAAGCGCACGCACATTCTGCACTTGCCGCAGGGTCGCGATCGCGCCTACGAGCGCGAAGGCTGGTACGAGGAGTGCCGCCTGCTCAAGGAGGAGCTCGAGGGCTTCTACGGCATCACGATTACCGACGATGACCTGCGCGCCGCCGTCCGTCGTCGCAACCGCTTGCGTGCGGCCCAGCTCGAGATGTTTGCGCTGCAGGCCAACCAGCCGGCGGCCATGAGCGGCGTCGACCTGATGAGCACTATGTTTGCCGGTACGTTCAGCTTTGATATCGAGGCCTATACGCAGCAGCTGGAGCAAAAGGTTGCCAAGCTGCGCGAGGCCTACGACGCGGGCGAGCGCCCGGTCGCGGCGGATGCCAAGCGCATTCTGATCACCGGCTGCCCGGTGGGCGGCGTGATCAATAAGATCGGCCGCACCATCGAGTCCAACGGCGGCGTGGTCGTGTGCATGGACGACTGCTCGGGCGAGCGCACGGCGGCCATGATGATCGATCCGGAGGCTCCCGATATCCTGCGCGCGATTGCCGACCATTACCTGGACATCAACTGCTCGGTTATGACGCCCAACGACGGCCGTATGGACAACACCCTGGCCATGTGCGAGAAGTACCACGTCGATGGCGTAGTGGAGAGCGTGCTCCAGGCGTGCCACACCTTCAACGTTGAGAGCGCGCGCATGCAGGAGGTCGTCGAGGGTGCGGGCATTCCGTACATGAAGATCGAGACCGACTACAGCAACGGCGACATGGGCCAGATCGAGACCCGCATCGCCGCCTTTATCGAGACGCTCTAGCTTCCTCAGGCACCGGATCTTGCCCCTCAAACCGTCGCTTGCGTACCCAAAGTGCGCTGCGCTCCTCTTTCGGGGCAATCTCCGGCACCTGAGAAACCTAGAGCTAAGGCGCCTGAACGTGCCATGTCTTTGATGTTTAGATTGGGAGAGAGCCATGATAGGGATCGGGATCGATATCG
>CABUQI010000034.1 GCA_902493545.1 uncultured Collinsella sp.
GCTTGGCGGTCACAACGTCCAGGCCAAGCTCGGAAGCCATCACGCCGCACAGGTCAGAGACTTCGAGGGAGTGCTGAAGCACGTTCTGACCAAACGAGGTACGGTAGCGCAGGGCACCAAGGGTCTTGACGATCTCGGGGTGCAGGTCGTGGATACCGGTATCAAAGGCAGCCTGCTCGCCAGCCTCGCGCACGCGCTGCTGAACCAGGTCGGCAGCCTTGTGATACATCTCCTCAATGCGGGCGGGGTGAATGCGGCCGTCGGCGATGAGGTTCTCGAGGGCAACACGGGCGGTCTCACGACGGACCGGGTCGAAGCTCGAAAGAACGACGGTCTCAGGCGTGTCGTCGATCACGAGGTTGACGCCGGAAACCTGCTCGAAGGTCCGGATGTTGCGACCCTCGCGACCGATGATACGGCCCTTGAGGTCATCAGAGGGAATGTGCACGGAGGTAACGGTGACCTCGGCTGTGTGGTCGGCAGCGCAGCGCTGAATCGCCAGGGACAGAATCTCCTGGGCGGTCTTGTGGCACTCGGCGCGAACCTGCTGCTCGGACTCGCGAATGATCGTGGCAGCCTCGTGGGTGACCTCGCCGCGAACCTTATCGAGGAGCTCCTTGTGGGCGTCCTCACGGGTCAGGTCGGCGATACGCTCGAGCTCGGAGGTCTGCTTGGCGCAGAGCTCCTCAAGCTCGCGGGAGCGCTTCTCGACCTGACCGGCCTGGCTGGACAGCTGGTGCTCACGCTTGTCGAGAGCGTCGTTTCGGCGATCAAGGGACTCCTCTCGCTGCATCACACGGTTCTCGAGCGTACGAATCTCGCTCTTACGCTGCTTGTCCTCGGCCTCGGCGGCCTGCTTGTTCTTGATGATCTCCTCTTTAGCCTCGAGCAGAGCCTCTTTTTTGAGGGTCTCGGCCTGACGCTTAGCATCACCGATCAGGGACTCAGCCTGTGCGTGTGCCGACTGGATCTTTTCGTCGGCCTCGTGAAGACTACCCTGCTTGGCGGTGCGCATGTAGGCAATGGCGGCGATGGCACCCAAAACGATGCCAACGAGCGCTGCGATGATAGGCATGCTCACTCCTTTTTATGGATTCGTTACACAACAAAGCGAACCGTCCTTACGAACGGCTCGCGACATTTGAGTAATATGGGCGCAGCTTATGCGGGTCGGATACAGATAAACATATAAACAAACTCATCACAGATGAGCACATATCACAAAGCAAATGACAGTGTTTATCGTACGTTGAACCACAACAACTGTCAAATAAATGGCCCCGGCACGGCGGCTAAAACACGGTGAACGGCAGGGCCACAAAACACATACGCCTAAACCGCACATTCCTCGCGTTCGGCATCGAGACGTGCCTTAACGGCATCGGCGGCGACGTGATACGAGAAGCCCTTGCCCATCAAAAACCGAACCAGTTTTTCGAATGCGCGCGTCTCTGGAACACGCCGCTTGGCGAGCAGGGCTGAAGCACGCGCCAAATCGTCTTCGACGGCAAAATAATCCTCGGGATAACCGGGAATGTCATCGAGCACGACATGACGGCGCTTGAGCTCGGTCTCGATTTTGCGCTGTCCCCAACCGCGCCGCTTGCGCTCCTCGATAAAGTACGAGCAAAAGCGGCTCTCGTCTAAAAAACGATACTCGGTGGCGCGCTCGACGGCGAAATCGATCGCAGGCTGGTGAAAGCCGTAGCGAGCCAGCTTGTCACGGACCTCACCCGTCGCATGGTCGCGGCGCGATAACATCTCGGTCACCATGGTAAGTGCACATTTACGCTCAATGAGCTGCACCGCCTCACGGAAGTTGTCCCAATCACAGGGAAGATCGGGGCGGTTTTTGACATACAGCCGCGCGACCCGCACGGGAATCCAAATGGACCGCTCAAAACCGCCCTCAAGCTCACAATCGATATGTGCGCAAGGCTTTTTGGACGCATACCCGCTCGAGAACGAGGAGGCCGCCTTCTTATCGGGAAAGACGACCGTGGCCTCGGTCACCGTATACGACATGAGCGTAACCGCTACTCGTCGTCATCATCGAGCATGGCGGAACCATCGATGGCGTAAAGCTCGTCAAACTCCTCAGGCGCAGGCTGATCGGTCAGCTCGACCTCGGACGGAGCATCGTCATCAAACTCAAGTCCACAGGCAAGGCGGACCTCATGCTCAATCTCGTCGGCACAATCGGGGTGTTCGCGCAGGAACGCCTTGGCGGCCTCGCGACCGTTGCCGAGCTTATCCTCGCCATAGGCAAACCAGGAGCCCATCTTCTTGCAAATGCCGCACTCGACAGCCATGTCCAGAATCGAGCCCTCCTTAGAGATGCCCGTACCGTACATGATGTCGAACTCAGCAGAACGGAACGGAGCTGCCACCTTGTTCTTAACGACCTTGGCGCGCACGCGGTTACCGATAACCTCGTCCTTAAGCTTAATGCTGTCGATGCGGCGAATGTCGATACGCACCGAAGAGAAGAACTTAAGGGCGCGGCCGCCCGTCGTGGTCTCGGGGTTGCCGAACATGACGCCGATCTTCTCACGCAGCTGGTTAATGAAGATGCACGTCGTGTTGGACTTGGACAGCGAGCCGGCGAGCTTGCGGAGCGCCTGGCTCATCAGGCGAGCCTGAAGACCGACCGTAGTGTCGCCGATTTCTCCCTCGATCTCGGCACGCGGGGTCAGCGCGGCGACGGAGTCGACGACGATAGCATCGATGGCGCCGGAACGCACGAGCATGTCAACAATCTCGAGCGCCTGCTCACCCGTATCGGGCTGGGAAATCAGTACCTCGTCGATATCCACGCCGATGCGCGCGGCATACGTGGGATCAAGCGCGTGCTCGGCATCGATAAATGCCACAACGCCACCCATTGCCTGGGCCTCGGCCAGGATCTCGAGCGAAAGCGTCGTCTTACCGGAGGACTCAGGACCGTAAATCTCGACGATACGGCCGCGCGGCACGCCGCCGATACCCAGCGCGGCATCGAGGGCCAGGGCGCCCGTGGGAATGGCCTCGACCTCGAGCTCGGGGCCACCGTCGCCGTACCTCATGATGGAACCCTGGCCGAATTTCTTCTCGATCTCGGCCTTGGTGGTGGCGATCATCTCATCGCGCTCTTTACCCGTCGTGCGAGCATGAACGGTACGTACGGGACCTGAATTCTTGGCCATGAATAGCCCTCCTCTTAACAACCTGCATCGATAATAAACGAACGGCTGTTCGTGGTCAACCGTTCAGGCCAATCATATGCAGGCGGTCTTTCCAAAACCCAACCAAACGCCGACCAAACACTGACCAAATACTTGACCACAAAGGACCAAATATGAACAAGGCAGGCAAAAATACATCTACAACCAGCACAAACGCTAAATTTGTCAGAGGTCCCTATCTCCACAATTAAGGGGCCCTAAGGCCCCTTAAAACATGTCTATTCCATAGAGTTGAGCACAAGGGCAATGCGCCCCAATGCCTCCGCGACCGCATGGGCACGAACACACGAACGGTCGCCCTCATAGTGGCAGCGCACAGAGTCCACGACCGGCACGCCCCCATCGGCGGAACGATGCGCCCAGCCAATATAGAAAGTGCCCGCCGGATCGTCCTCAGTGCCACCGCCGGGGCCGGCATAACCCGTTGCGCTCACTGCAATATCGCTCTGGTACAGCTCCAGCGAACCCACCGCCATCTCGCGCGCGGTCTGATGCGACACCGCGGTATAGCGGTCGAGCGTCTCCTGCTCAACACCAAGAACACGATGCTTAATCTCATCGCAATAGGTCACCGCACCGCCACGCAGCACCGCCGAGGCGCCCGGGATATCGGCAATCGTCGAGGCGATCATACCCGCCGTCAGCGACTCAGCCGTCGAAACCGTCACGCCCCGAGCGCTCGCGCGCTCGACAATATCACGCGCCAGCTCCTCGTTATGTGCGGAAATTTGCTCAAAAGAGTCCGTCATACCCACCAGGACCTAGACCGAAAAGACGATCTTGCGGCAGTTCCAGAAGTACTGGGCGCCCGAGATAACGGTCAAGACAACGGCAACGGCATACAGGAAGCGCGACACCGAGTAGATGCCGAGCGTCAGCGCCACCGGGCCAAGGTGCAATCCGGCCATAGCAAAAACGCACAGGTAACCGCAAATGGAGACCATCGTGGTTGCCGTCTTGTACTTGCCGAGCTTATCGGCCGCAACGACCACACCGGCCGCACTCGCGACCATGCGAAGGGCGCTCACCAGCAGCTCGCGGAACAGGATAATGAACACGGACCACACGGTCACCGCGCCAAAATCCAAGAACAGCAGCAAGGCCGAGAACACGAGCAGCTTATCGGCGATGGGGTCCAAGAACTTGCCGAAATCGGTGATCTCGTTACGCGAGCGTGCCAGATAACCGTCGACCTTATCGGTGCACGACAGGATCACATACAGAATGAAGGCAGCGGCGGCGAGCGGGCCGTCGAAGGTGCTCCAATCCGTACCGGCAACACTCGTTTGAGAAAGCGCCGACACGATCATGAACACCGGGATAAAGACGATGCGAACGCACGTCACGATGTTGGCGGGCGTCCAAACACTCGTCAGTTCCTTATTGCTCTCGTTTGCCACGATGCTCTCCTACTCCACAACATGGCCGATAAGCTCATAGCAGAAGCTATCGGTAAACTCGACAGTCAGAATATCGCCCACGGACGCCTCACTGGCGTCCAAGTGGACCGCGCCATCGGAATCGGGCGCCTGGAACCAGGCATGGCCGATCAGCTCGGCGCCGTCCTCGGTTTCTTCGATACCGTCGACGATCACCTGGGCGCGCTCGCCCACATGTGCGGCGGTGGCGGCAAAACCGAGCGACTCGGCCAGGTCCATGGCCTCCTGGGCGCGCTCGAGCTTGACCTCTTTGTCGACCTGACCCTCCATCTTAGCGGCCAGGCTGCCCTCCTCCTGCGAGTAGGCAAAGACGCTCGTGTAGTCAAAGCCGACGGTGTCCATAAAGTCGATAAGGTCGCGGAACTCGTCGTCGGTCTCGGTCGGGAAGCCGACCATAGCCGTGGAACGGATCACGATGCCAGGGATACGCTCACGCAGATCGCGGAACAGGTCCTCGAGCTCCTGGCGCGAACCGGAACGGCGCATAGCCTTGAGGATGCGCGCGTCGCAGTGCTGCACGGGGATATCGATATAGGGCAGCACCTCGGGCGTATCGCGAATCGTATCGATAAGCTCATCGGTCATGCCCTCGGGCTGCAGATAGAGCACGCGGACCCAGACGTTGTGCGGGCGCACGGCCTCGGCGACGGCACGCAGCAGCTGCGCCAGATTGCGCGGCGAGCCCTCGGCGACATCCTCGTCAGTAAAGTCGGTGCCCCAAATACCCGTGTCCTGGCCGATCAGCACGATCTCGCGCACACCGCCGGCAACCAGGTCGCGCACCTCGGAGATGATGCTCTCGGCATTGCGCGAATGATAGCGACCGCGAATATAGGGGATCATGCAGAAGCTGCAGAAGCGGTTGCAGCCATCGGAAATCTTGACGTAAGCAACGGCGCCCTCGACGGTACGCTTGACCTGAGGGATATAGGCCGCGATCTCACGCTCGACACCCAGCACGCCATCGATGACCGCCACGATGCCGTCCTCCTCGTCGGCCTTCACAAAGGCAGCGACCTCGGGCAGCTCGTCAGGCAGGTCGTCGCCATAGCGCGACGGCACACAGCCGCACATAACGATGGGGCAAGAACGAACGCCGTCCTGAACCTCGTTGGCGAGCTCGAGCGTGGTCTCGATGCTCTCGGACGTTGCGGAGGCGAGGAACGAGCATGTATTGACGATGGCGATATCGGCATCCTGCGGGTCGAATGCCTCCTCGTAGCCCGCAGCAGTCAAAAGAGAACGCATGCGGTCGGTGTCGACCTCGTTCTTAGCGCACCCGAGGGTGATGTAGAGCACGGAGCCCAACGGTGTATCCATGTTGGAGAGCGGTCCTTTCGAATGATATTAGCGGTAGTTGGTGAACTGTAGCGGCTGGCCGTAGTCCTGGTCGCGCAGGAACTGGATTACGGTCTGCAACGCATCCTTCGAAGCAGAGGAAACACGCAGCTTGTCGGCCTCGATGGTCACCTTGACCTTGAGCTTTTGGTCCTTGATGTCCTTGTTGATCTTCTTGGCGGTCGCCTGGTCGATACCCTCGACGATATGGCCGAGCACGCGCACGGTGCCGCCCGATGCCGCTTGAGGAGCATCCCACGAGACAGCCTTGAGGTCAATGCCGCGCTTGATGAGCTTGGAACTCAGCACGTCGATAATCTGCTTAGAGACAAAGTCAGCCGGGGCGCTGATCGTAAAAAGCTTGTCGCCCTTCGAAAGCTCAATCGTGGCGCCGGAATCCTTAAGGTCATAGCGCTGGGAAATCTCGCGCGTGGTCTGCTGGAAGGCGTTGTCGACCTCTTGCATGTTGACCTCGGACACGACGTCGAAGCTGGAATCTTTAGCCATGATGTTTCCTTTCGCGTACGAGCGGCTTAGTAGCTATCGTACGAATAGTAGGTAGAATCGGTGGGTGTCTGACCGTCAGTTACGGTATCGGCGCTATCCGTGGACTGGGCATCGGTAACGTCGGTAGTATCGGCACCATCGGTGGTGTCGGTACCATCAGAACTTTCACCATTCTCGGAATCAGTCGTCTCCTTCTTGGGAACGGTGATCGTCACACGCGCCACGCCCGAGGTCTTGGTATCGTAACGGACCTTTTCACCGTTCTTGGTAACGGTGACATCGGAAGGCTTGGACGTGGTGATCTCGATCGAGGACTCGGGCGTGTACTCCTGCTCAAAGGGGCCAGTCGCTTGGGCGCCATAGACCGACTTGCCGTCGACCTTGACCTCAATCCACGCGGTCTTTCCCTTGGCAACGGAGACTTTGACCTTCGTGACCTCGTTCTCTTCCTTCTTGGCCGTCGTCTTGGTAGCGTCCGAGTCAGTCGACTCATTCGTCGCCTCATCGGTGTCTTCGTCCTCGTCGACCGTTTCGGTCTTCTTAGAAGACTTCTTGGTCATCGTCTTGGTAGCAGTGGGCGTCTCGGGCGTGGTCTCGGGCGCCGAAGATGCGCAGCCGCGCAGAAGCACCACGATGAGCACAATCAACAGCAGCGCAACGGCACCGATGCCGGCGTAGACGATACGCGGATCGAGCCCGTTGTTTTGAGGAGTACGTGATCCGCCGCGTCCACGATTGGAACTGCTGCGGCCGCCTCCCTGAGGCATACGACCACGATTGCTATCGGAACGGCCGCGATAGCCACCCTGGCCCTGAAGGCTGCGCTGACCCGAGCGGGGCGTAAGTTCACCGCGGCCTTGATAGCCACGCTGGCCCGAACGCGGAGCCGAAGAGCGCTGGCCATACGGCTGTGATTGAGAGCGAAGACGCGGCGTCACCTGCGTGGTATCGGCATCCGCATAGCCACCGCGAGAGCGTCCCGTAGAGGCACCACGGTAACCGCGATCGGAATAGCCGCCGTCGCCGTAGCCGGCACGAGGGTCACGCGCCACGCCTCGGGCAGCGGGAAGTGCACGGTCCTCGGGCATCGGCGTACTGCGGAACCGGTCACGCTGTGAGCGAATCTCCTCGCCCGAACCCGTCTCGGTAATATAACCGGCCTGCTGAGGACGCTGTCCATAGCGGGTCGAACGACCGCCCTGAACCATCAGGAAGCGCCCGTTATCGACCGAGGAACGCGAATTGACGTAGCCGGCGGCGTCCTGAAAACGACCGCCCTGCTGCGACGTCTCGCGTTCGTATGCCATCAGATCGTCAAAGTAGGCATTGACGACCTCGCGCGGATTGAGGCCCAAAAAGCGAGCATAGCTCGAAATCATGCCCTGCGCATAGCCGCGCGGCGGCATCGAAGCAAAGTTACCGGTCTCGAAAAACTCGATGATCTGCGGCCTGATTTTGATGGTGTTGGCGACCTGCTGAATGGAAAGGCCCATTCGGCGACGCTGCTCGAGCAGCATGTCACCAAAGCGTGCAGCCATCAGAATCCTCCAAACTCACGATCTTCACGTGCCATCTCGGCGTCGACAGATTCCAGCGCGGCAAGCCCCTCCTCGTCCAACAGGACCTCGCGCGGCTTGGAACCGTCGGGCGGGCCGACGACACCCTTTTCTTCCAGCATGTCCATAATACGCCCGGCACGCGCATAACCAACCTTCAGACGACGTTGCAGGCCAGATGTGGAGCCAAGCTGCGATTCCACCACAATATGGGCGGCTTCCCAAATGAGCGGATCATCGTCTTGCGGCTCGGCGACTCCGGTGCGGACAATGCCGCCGCCACCCGCCATGGACATGGAAGCGGGCGCCACGGCAGACAGGATCTCCTCGTGGTAGTCGGGCTCGCTCTGCGACTTGACGAACTCGACAATCTCGTTGATTTCGTCGTCCGAGACGAAGCAGCCCTGGATACGGCGAGGCTTGCCCCAGTCGACCTTGGAGAACAGCATGTCGCCCAAACCGGTAAGCTTTTCGGCACCCATCTGGTCGATAATGACGCGCGAGTCGATGCCCGTGGCGACGTTAAAGGCGATGCGGTTGGTGATGTTGGCCTTGATGAGGCCCGTCACCACGTTGGAGCTGGGGCGCTGCGTAGCCACGATAAGGTGAATACCGGCGGCACGGCCCAGCTGGGCGATACGCACGATCGAGGCCTCGACATCCTTGCCGGCGACCATCATCAGGTCCGAAAGCTCGTCGATGATAATGACCAGATAGGGCATCTTCTGGGGCGGGTTGTCGTAATGCTCAAACTCGCCGGCGGCCTGCTTTTCGTTGTAGGTCGAGATCTTACGCACGTTAAGGCGCTCGAAGACCTTCAGGCGACGCTCCATCTCGGACACGGCCCATTGCAGAGCGCTCGCGGCCTGCTTGGGCTCGGTCACTACAGGCACGTAAAGATGCGGCAGACCGTTATAGCCCGCAAGCTCGACGCGCTTGGGGTCGACCATGATCAGGCGAACGTCCTCGGGAAGCGCGCGCATGAGCAGGGTCGTGATGATGGAGTTGATCATCACCGACTTACCAGAACCGGTCGTGCCGGCGATCAGCAGGTGGGGCATCTTGGCGAGGTCGGCGACGACCGGCGTACCCTCGGCATCGCGACCGATGGCCAGCTCGAGCGGACCGCCCTTCACATAGGGCAGCACGTCGCCCAGGTTGACGTTCTGGCGCTTGCGATTGGGGATCTCGATGCCCACGAGCGAGGTGCCGGGGATCGGGGCAAAGATACGCACCGACTGGGCAGCGAGCGAAAGCGCGATATCGTCCTCGAGGCTCGAAATCTTGCTCACGCGCTCGCCCTCGCCAGGTTGCAGCTTAAAGGTCGTCACCGTGGGGCCGGCGATCCAGCCGACCACGCGGGCACTACGACCAAACTCCAGCAAGGTGGACTGAAGCGACTCGGCAGTCTGTTCCAGCTCCTTGTCAGAAGACGCGGAGGACGCCGACTGCGGGTTGGCATGCAGGATTTCGAGTGGCGGAAGCTTGAGGCCATCCTCTTCTTCGCCCTCGTTATCTGCGGCGCCGCCGTCCGCTCCCCCATCGCTAGCCGCAGCCGATCCGACAGCATTCGAGGCAGGCGCATCGGCAACCTTGGGATGCTTCAAGAAGTCGGGAATCTGAGGTGCTGCCGAGACAGGATTCACGGCAAACGGCGGCTCGGACTCGTCAATCTTATCGGGGTCGTCTTCCATCGAAAGCTGACCGGTTACCTGGTCGCGCTTTGCATGGCGACGCGGAAGCAAAGTTGTCTTTGCGGTCTCAATCGGAGCCTCGTCGTCCTCGTCATCGCCCTCAGTGAGCTCAATCTCGCTATCGGACCAAGACGGGTCGGGCTCGCTTGTATTCAACTTGGGTGTGGCCTTGCCCTTCTTGACATGACGGCGCGGCAGCAGCGTCGTCCTAGCACGCTCGGCCTCCACGGCATCGGATACGTCGACAAACGGATCCTCGTCCTCGTCGTCATCGTCCAAAACCGGGTCCACATCGTTGCCCATGACCGTGGTCACGGCAGCATCGGAGCCCTTTTGACGAAGAATGCTCAGGTGCGGACGGGCAACGCCGGGCACCGACAGGGCTTCGTCGTCACCCCACGGGCTCGCGTTGACGTCGGCACGACGGCGCTCGGCAAAATCGGCCGCACGGTCGCGAGCAGAGCGCAAAACGCCGCCCACCGAAAAGCCGATGATGACAAAACCAACGACGGCCAGACCCAACAGGACCACCATCGCGATAGGCTTACCCAGGGCATTCTGCAGCGCACTCGCAATAAACGCACCGATGCAGCCACCCGAGGCGGACAAATTTTGCGGCGTGAACATAAGGTCACACGAGTCGCTCGTACCCGGCACCATCAGAGAAAGAATGGAGACAACGGCGATAAAGACCACGGCTCCGCCCGCGACCGAGCGCGCGTTGAGCGGCGAGTCCTCACCTAAAAAGAGCGTGGCGGCAAACAGCAAAATGACGATCGGCAGCACGTAGGCGCCCAGACCAAAGCCTAGGTGGTAGAAACCGGCAACCGCAGCCGTCACGGGTGCGGTCGCCGGCGAAATCACGGCAATGAAGGACGCAATCGCCAAAACGGCGATAACCACGCCGGCGATATCGCGGTTGGCCGACGGCTCCACCAAGGGTTCAAAATCGTCGAAGTCCGCCTCGTGGCCCTTATTGGCACGCAGATGGGAACCGGCACCCTTAGCAGATGCCGGTTGGTTATTGGCCTTATTGCCTTTGGCGTTTTGTGCAGATCCGCGCGCCAAACTAAACCTCCATGACGACCGGGAT
>CABUQI010000035.1 GCA_902493545.1 uncultured Collinsella sp.
GCAGAACTTCTGGGACTTCTCGACGACGAAGCCGTTGAGGATCTTGACGATGACGTCGAGCTGGATGCCGAGCATGCCGACCGGCAGGCCGATGGCGAGGCCCGTGTCCGCGCCCAGGGTCACGCCGTAGGCGGTGGCGATGATGGCCATCGTGCCGTAGTCGGGAATCGACGAGCCGCCGAAGCCCGCGACGCCGAGCTGCATGAGCTGGATGGTGCCGCCGATGACGAGGCCGGTCTGCCAGTCGCCCATGACGACGCCGGTGATAAGGCCCCAGAAGACGGCATAGTTGACGAAGATCATCGGGATGCCGTAGTAGTCCACGTGCTTGATGAAGGCCAGCAGGGTCAAAAGGACGACCTGCAGGATAGTGAAGTTGACCATGATCCCTCCTTAGATGAGGTCGGCGACGGAGACGGGCTTGTCGGCGGGCACGAACTGTGCCGTCACCTTGACGCCGCGGGCGATGAGCGCCTTGTAGCTCTGGACGTTCTCGGCGGAGGCATAGGCGCGCTGGGTGAGCTGGACGCCGCCCTCCTTGACAAGAGAGCCGCCGACGATCAGCGACGGGAGCTCGATGCCCGACTCGACCAGGTGAAGGATCGTCTCGGGCTCCTTGGCGATGACAAAGACCTTCTCGCGGTCGTACTTGCCCGCCGCGAAGTTCTTGAGCGCGGTCTGCTCGGAGATGATCGAGACGGCCATGCCCGCGGGGCGCGCCATCCTCATAGTGGACTTCAGGACCTCGTCGCCGGCGACCTTGTCGTCGATGACCATGACTCGGGTCGCGCCCGACACCGGGGCCCACTGCGTCACGATGATGCCGTGAAGCAGGCGATTGTCGATTCGTGCCATAACAACACTCATGTTTGCTCCTATCAAATGAAGTTTTACGTTCGGTACTGCCTCGGCGCTATCCGGATTCGCGCCGGGCAAGGGGTTATCGGATTATTGAGGACGCGCAGTCAGCTTGCGGCGGCGCGGGGAAGGTCACTCGTCGAGCAGGAGGTCCGAGGAGCCGAGGCGCTCTTCTCGCGCCGGGGCGGCGCTCACGCTTATGTAGTCGAAGACATATGCGATCTCGCTTACGGGAACCTCTACGCGATAGCGCGTCGAGATGCTCGAGAAGCTCTGCCTGAAGGACTCGATGAAATCGGCACGCTCCTCCTCGAAGCGGTCCTGGCCAACGTAGGTCTCAATGGGGTTTCTGGTAACAAGGCGCTCGACGAGACAGCAGAGGTGGACGTAGAGCCCAATGATGGCGTTGCTGCCGATCTTCTCGCCTGTCCTGCGCTGAAGCTCGTGCACGGCGCTCTCGATCTCGTGGAATAGCCGCTCCGGGTCGAGGATGGTGATGGAGCGGATGACGTTCTGCAGCGTCATGTTCGAGAGCAGCTTCTCGTGGAAAGAAGAGAGCTCGGAAGCGTCAAGCCACCTGCCGAACACGGCATCAACCTTAGAGGCGGACGCCGTCGACATGATGTCCTCGAGGGCGACGAAGGGAACGGAGGCGACCCCGGGGTCTCCCGTGCCGATGACGGCGCAGACGCGGTGCTCGGAGAAAACGGCGTCATTCGACCCGTTCGCGACGAGCTGCTTGAAGGGCCTCGTGAGCAGGCGCGCGCCTATGGTGCGCGGGAGGCTCTGCGAGACGAGCTGGCGTATCCTCTCCGCGGCGTCGACCCCGGACTCGGAGCAGAAGACGATGGCGTCCTCACGGTTGACGCGCTCGATCACCTTGCAGTGCGTCACGCACGCGGCGGTCGCATCGCCAAGAACCTCGGCGATGGACTTGCCGCCGAGCAGCCCGACCCCGATCTCGAGCGCAAGACCGGTAGAGACGTTGTTCACCACGCCGATAGTGGAGTCGGTAACGTTCTCGAGGGCCTTATAGGCCTCCTCCAAGGAGCCCATGTCGACGAGGAACACGACCCCGGTGCAGTAGGAATGGCGGTCGACGAGGCGCTGGAGCGGACCGACGATGTCCTTCAGCTGCTGGTCGTAGGGCATGTCGACAGCCTCGTACACATGCATGCCGAGCATACGGTTCGCCGCGTCGGCGATGCTCGTCGCCGTTGAGTAGCCGTGGGACAAGATGACGCAGAGCGTCCGAAGGGCCTTCGCATCGCGAGACTCCGATGCGACGCACAGCGTCAGAAGCGTCTTCGTGAAGTGATCGAGCGAGATTCCCAGCGCCCCTTCCACGTCTGCGGCGACCTGATCGGAGACGCTCGAGGCAAACGGTAATTCGGAGGTCACGGCACCGAGGAGATGGGAGATTTGCTCCGCACAGGCAGACTTTCGCCTAGCCAGGCCGATGCCCGGCCACAACTGCAGGCAAATCTCCTGGGCCAGTAGAAAAGCGACCTTCCTCGAAAGCTCGATGCCATAAGAAGAGCCTGCGTCGGCAAGGACCGCGCCCACGATGCGCTCGAAGGCGCGCGACCTCGAGGAGGTAACGCCGCGGCCGAAGATCAAGTGATCCTCAACGCCGCGCACAGCGGAGACAGCTTGCGAGACGAGCTCGGAGACAGAGAGCTCCCCGGCGCAGAATCGCTCATCGAGAGAGCACAGGGCATCGAGCGCCTGCTCGACCGGCCCTGTGCTCTCGGCGGCATCCAGGGACGCGTCGATCAGAACGCCATCATCGGGCTGTTGATCGATCTGCGCGGAGGAGAGGAGCCCGCTGGGAAGAAGATACGGGCGAACGACGACGTAGTCGCCCTCGCGATTGAGGAACGCTTTGGCGCAGCAGTTCGTCACGCAGGCGCGCAAGCCGGCGATGTTATCGGAAAAGTCCGCGTTCACGAGGCAACGGTATGCGCCGCGGCTAATCTTCACATCAGAACCGATTCGGCACCCCTCGCTGCGCAGGAAGCTCAAGATGAGATCCTCGCGCTCCTCGGGGGTCCGCTCCTTGAGTGAGGGGACGCGGGCACAGATGGGCATTTTGCTGTAGGCCGAGGAAACCTTCAGGTCATCGGCGGAAAGCGTCGTCGAAAGAACGAGGCGAGCGCGCGGCGCATCCTGGGAGGCATCGAGCCCGAGGGCCGTCGCAAGGCAGTGCTCCATCGCAGAGGGAGAGAGTGCCTCGATGCCGTTGACAAAAACCACACCCCCGCGCGATTTCGCGATCGACTCGTCAAGAAGCCCGTTGAACGAGGCGGCGTCCGGGACCCCGGCTCAGTCGATGCGCACATAGGAGGAGTCGCGGGGCAGCAAGCCCTGGTTCTTACCGTACTCGTACACAAGACGAGAAAGGAAAGACTTGCCGACACCCACGCCGCCGCTCAAGAGGATGGGCAGGCCGAACGGAGGGTACTGAACCGCAGCCTTGCACTGCTCGACAACGGAGCTGAGGCTCAGGTCAAAGCCCACGGCACGCGCGAAGTCACGGTGATCGGCGATTCCCGTCGCCTGGATGAGGTCGGCGAGCGAGGCGTACTCGCTTGCAGAGAGCTTTACCTGAAAACGCTTCTGGAACGCGCGGCGATGAAAATAACGGACAGGCCTGCCCGCCACCTTAACCACAAGGCCGGCGCGAACAAGGTCGTTGAGGTACTGGCTCGCCAGACTCCTGGAGATGATGAGCGTCTCGGCGATGTCGGAGGTGGACAGACGGGCAAGGTCGTCGAGCGAGACGGCAGAGGTGAGGGCCTCGAGATGCTCGAGAATCCTGTCCCTCATGTCGACGGGCTTCTTTGCCAAGCTGTCCTGTGCGGTCTTGTCCATGACTTCTTACCTCCTTGTACAAGGAGTATAAGGGGAACACAGAGAACGGAAGGGGGCGCGTGGGGGAATCAACAGCCCCGAGGAGAAGTTCACCACTTGAGGGGCAGAAAACAACGGCCATTGAACATTCAGGGCCGACGCTCAACACTTCGGCTCGACACTTCGCTTTGGAAAGGGCCCTGCACGATGGTGCAGCCCTCCATCTCGCAGCACAGGTCGCCGAAGGTCGCGAGGATGCGTTCCTTCTGTTCCGTGGGCGAGACGGCTCGGTGGGCAAGGTCCTCTCAAAAGGGGTCGTCCGACGCCGCAAGACCTCGATGACCGACTACCGCCTCGAGCAAGTGGCGGATTACCTCTGTACTATCGAACTTGCCTTGGTCAAGTACGAGGCCAAGGAGGACGGTGAGACGTACAACAAGTTCTTCGGAGGTATAGGCTCTTTCAAAAGGAACTGGTTCAAGCAAGCCCGCAGCAAGCGGATATAGGTGGCCTCGCGGTTTCGCAAGGAACGGCCAGCTCTCCTCTGGCGAGGAACACCGGGCGACGTGCCTCGAGCAGCGGAAGCTGAAGCGCAAGCAGAAGCAGCGCGGGCAATGATCGGTGCGGATATGGGCCCAGACGTGAACAGTGCTACGTCCCCTGTTCACGGGGCGCGAAACCGCAAAGGTTGCACAGAGGTTGCAAAATAAGAAGCCCCCGACCTGTTTTCGCAGGTCAGAGGCTTGAAATCAACGAATATCGTTTACTCCCACTCGATGGTCGCGGGCGGCTTGGACGTGATGTCGTAGCACACGCGGTTGGCGCCGGGAACCTCGGCCACGATGCGGCCGGAAATGCGGGCCAGCACGTCGTAGGGCAGCTTGGCCCAGTCGGCGGTCATGGCATCGCTGGACTCGACGGCACGCAGGATGATCGGGCGCTGATAGGTGCGCTCGTCGCCCATAACACCGACGGACTTGATGTCGGGCAGGACCGCGAAATACTGCCAGCAGCTGTGCTCGGAGTTGCGCTCGCCAGTCTGCTCAAACAGACGCTGGTTGTAGGCGTCGAGCTCCTCGCGCACGATAGCGTCAGCGTTCTTGAGGATCTCGAGCTTCTCCTTGTCGACCGCGCCGATGATGCGGATGGCAAGACCCGGGCCCGGGAAAGGCTGGCGGAACACGATGTGACCCGGCAGTCCGAGCGCCAGACCAAGCGCGCGGACCTCGTCCTTAAAGAAGTGGTCGAGCGGCTCAATAAGGTCGAAGTGCACGCCCTCGGGGAACGGGATCAGGTTGTGATGGCTCTTGATGGTGGCCGTCTTGCCGCCCGTCTTGCGAGCGCCGGACTCGATGATGTCGGGGTAGATGGTGCCCTGAGCCAGATACTTGACCGGCTTGCCATCGGTCTCGAGCTGCTGCGCCACGGCGAAGAACTCTTTCCAGAACTGCGTACCGATGATGCGGCGCTTCTCCTCGGGCTCGGTCACGCCGGCCAGAAGCTCGGCATAGCGGTCCTCGGCGTGGACGTGGATAAAGTCGACGTCAAACTGCTTGGTGAAGACCTCCTCCACCTGCTCGGGCTCGCCCTTGCGCAGCAGACCGTGGTTGATGAACACGCAGGTCATCTGCTTGCCCACGGCGCGGGCGCCCAGCGCAGCCACGACGGAGGAGTCGACGCCGCCGGACAGGGCCAGAATCACGCGGTCGTCGCCGACCTTCTCGCGGAACTCGGCCGTCATAGTCTCGACCAGGTTGTCCATGCTCCAGTTGGGCTCCAGGCCACAGATCTCAAACAGGAAGTTGCTCAGCAGCTGCTGACCGTACTCGGAATGCTTGACCTCGGGGTGGAACTGCGTGGTGAAGATCTTGCGCTCGACGCACTCCATCGCAGCGACCGGGCACACGTCGGTGCTGGCGGTAACGGTAAAGCCCTCGGGCACCTCGGACACGGCGTCGCGGTGGCTCATCCACACGGTTTGCTCCATGGGCGTGGAGTTAAAGAGCTTGGCGCCGGCAGTACGCGTAATAGTGGCACGGCCGTACTCGCCCACCTCGGAGTGGCCGACCTTGCCGCCGAGCGTCACGGCCGTGATCTGATGGCCGTAGCAGAAGCCCAGGACGGGAAGGCCCAGGTCAAAGATGGCGGGGTCGATGGACGGAGCGTCCTCGGCGTACACGGAGGCCGGGCCGCCAGAAAGGATGAGCGCAGAGGCGTTCATCTCGCGAATCTCGTCGGCCGAGATGTCGCAGGGGACAATCTCGGAATACACGTTGAGGTCGCGGACGCGACGGGCAATGAGCTGACCGTACTGCGCACCAAAGTCGAGTACGAGGACCTTTGCGGAAGCCTTTTGATCCATGGTATCCCCCTCTTGTTGGCGGGGAGCCGGTGCCCACCCGCGTGAATGAACGAAAATAACCTCCATAGTGTACACGTTATATGGGGTTTCTCGTCCCTCGCAGCCATCAGCGCACGGCAAACGCACGACCAGGCCCCAATTTGACGGCAATTGAAGTGTTACCAAACGTTACGGATGATGTAATACGTTTGAACATTGGACGCCCTGTGCCACAATACTGCCGAACGACTCCGCCTCTGCGGCGGCAAATACGATAGGAATACCAGCATGAAGCGCATCCTTCTCATCGCCACGGGCGGCACCATCGCATCGACCGAGGACGGCAACGGCCTCTCCCCCGCCCTGACCGGTGAGGAGCTCGCCCAGAGCGTCCCCGAGATCTCGGGGCTCTGCGAGCTCGACGTCGTGCAGCCCATGAACATCGACAGCACCAATATGCGCCCGAGCGACTGGATGCGCATCCGCGACGTCATCGTCGAGGGTTATGCCGACCACGACGGCTTCGTGATTCTGCACGGCACCGACACCATGAGCTACACCGCGGCAGCGCTTTCCTACCTGATTCAGGACAGCCCCAAGCCCATCGTGCTCACCGGCTCGCAAAAGCCCATGGGCAACCCCTTTACCGACGCCAAGCTCAATCTGTACCAGAGCCTGCTCTATGCGCTCGACGAGCACTCGCACGATGTGTCGATTGTGTTTGGTGGCGTCGCCATTGCCGGCACGCGCGCCCGCAAGCAGCGCACCATGAGCTTTAACGCGTTCATTAGCGTCAACTATCCGCCCATTGCCTACATCCGCAATGACCGCATCGTGCGCAATGGGCTTCACGGCACGCATCAGGGCGAAAACCCGGTGCGTTTCTACGACAGCATCGATCCGCGCGTATTTGTACTCAAGCTTACGCCCGGCGTAAACCCGGGCATCCTCGACGCCCTTGCCAATAGCTACGATGCCGTGATTCTGGAGACCTTTGGCATTGGCGGTATTCCCGAGTTTGGCGAGTCGGGCGAGTCGTTCCAAGAGGCAATTTTCCGCTGGGTCGATTCGGGCCGCACCGTCGTTATGACCACGCAGGTCCCCGAAGAGGGCCTCGATCTGGGCGTTTATGAGGTCGGCCGAGCTTACGCCGATCATCCGGGTATTTTGCGCGGCGACGACATGACCACCGAGACGCTCGTGGCCAAGACCATGTGGGCACTCGGCCAGTCACGTGATGCGGACGAGATTCAGCGCCTGTTCTACAGCCAAGTCAACCACGACCGTATCCCGATGGTGTAACCACCGGTCAATAGGCATCTTCTATTCAATGCCCTCGAGAAGCTCTGACACCGTCATGCCGAGTGCGGGCGCGATCTTAAATAGAACCCTGAGCGTGAAATTTGCCGTCCCATCTTCGATTCGGTCGAGGTAGGGTCGGCTGATTCCTGTTGCCACACAAAAATCAACCTTGGAGATACCAAGGTCTCTGCGTGTCTCTTCGACCCGCCTGCCAAGAATCTGTTTCGCACGTTCGTCCATGCAGCCGAGTTTGAAATGGAGCCGAACATAAACGTAAACTATAGTTTACGTTTTGCCGAATACACAGGAGTTTTCTATGTCGGGTTCTTCGGTCCGCATGTACCGAGCCACGCTTCGCACAAACAGCGCACCGCCCAAGCTCGTCGTCGTTGAAGCTGAATGCCTTTCGCCCGATGAGCGCACAGCATTTGCATTGCTATCAAGTCGCGTCGCCGCCGTTCTGGTCCCTTGCCCGGCGCAAGGTGAACTTGCTATCCAATGCCAGGCGCACAGCTGCTCGCTCAATCAGGCTGCCGTGATCGCAACCAGCCAACGCGGTCTGCCCCTTCTCCTGGAAGCCGGTATCGCACTTGCCCTTCGCGGCGCCGGATACGAAAACGAGGCCGCCGCCGACATGGTCTTTAAACCACGATCGAGCGGCGGCCTCGCAACAGCCATTGAATATGCGTGCAGGCTCGTTGCCTAAAAGGACAAGCTAGAAACCAAAGCCAAAGCCCGTTCCGGTAATCGCCGAGTACATAAAGTAAACGTTGACCACGTTGAGGAACACACCCGTAATGCAACCGTTGCGCAGGTAGCGCTCGCACACGATGCGCGCCATAGCGGCGGAGTCATCATTGTTTTTAGCCTGGCGTCCTGCCGTAAAGTACGTCGCCACGCTCAGCAGCAGGTTGAGCACCGGCAGTGCCAGCAACTCGTAGCTCTTGCCCCAGCGCGTCGCCTCGCCGGCGGCATTAAACTTTGTTGCCACCTCGGGACCAATGTTGGGGATAACACACGCTGCAACCACCAGCGGAATCACCGCAAGCACCAGCAGCGCGATGCCCATGTAGCCGGCTTTTTTTCCATATTTAAACATGCGCATCGTCCTTACACGTTAAAGCGGAAGTGCACGACGTCGCCATCGGCCATGACATAGTCCTTGCCCTCAATGCGCAGCTTGCCGGCGGCCTTGGCGCCCTGCTCGCCGCCGAGCTCGATGTAGTCGTCGTAGCCAATAACCTCGGCCTTAATAAAGCCGCGCTCAAAATCGGTATGGATGACACCGGCGGCCTGCGGGGCGGTCGCGCCCTGACGCACCGTCCAGGCCTTGACCTCCATCTCGCCAGCCGTAAAGAACGACTGCAGACCGAGCAGCTTGTAGGCAGCCTGCGCGAGCACGTCCAGACCGGGCTGCTCCAGGCCCAGGCTCTCCAGGTAGTCGGCAGCGTCCTCGGGATCGAGCTCGGAAAGCTCGGCCTCGATCTTGGCGCAGATAGGCAGCGGCTTGACGCCGTCGATGGGCGCCAGGTCGTCGTTGAGCATATCCTCGTCTACGTTGGCCACATACAGGATGGGCTTCATGGTGAGCAGGAACAGCCCCTTGGCGGCGGCACGCTCCTCGTCGGTCATCTCCATGGATGCGGCGCGCTTGCCCTCGTTGAGCCAGGCAAGCAGGCGCTTGGCGACCTCGAACTTGGGCATGAGCTCCTTGTCGCGCTTGGCCTCCTTCTCGAGCTTGGGCAGCTGCTTCTCGAGCGTGCCCATGTCGGCCAGGATGAGCTCGGTCATGATGGTGTCGGCATCGCCGGCGGGATCGACGAACTCGCCCGTGCGGCCCACCTCACGCATGACGTTGGGGTCCTTAAAGTAGCGCACGACCTCGCAGATGGCGTCGGTCTCGCGGATGTTTGCCAAGAACTGGTTGCCCAGGCCCTCGCCCTCGTTGGCACCCTTCACCAGGCCAGCGATGTCGACAAACTCGACCGTAGCCGGCACAATGCGGCCGGGGTTAACGATGTCGGCGAGCTTTTGCAGGCGGCTATCGGGCACATCGACGATACCCACGTTGGGGTCAATCGTGGCGAACGGGTAGTTGGCGGCAAGGCCGGTCTTTTTGGTAAGCGCGGTGAACAACGTCGACTTGCCCACGTTGGGCAGGCCCACGATACCGATGGAAAGGGACACGACAGCTCCTTTTGGTACAGGTACTTCAAACTTCATAAGTATAGCGCCGCCGCAGCATCCGGGCGAATCCGGACACCGCGGCGGCGCAAATGAAGCAAAGATTGGGGTCGCTGGCTAGTCCGCGAGCTTCTCCACCTGATCGAGCATCTTGTCGAGCTTGGCCTTTGCTTCGGCCTTGACCTTCTCAGCTTCTTCGTGAGCCTTCGCCTTCTGGGCGGCCTTTTCCTCGGCCTCGGGGTCGACGACGACCAGATTGGACGCGTCATGCTCAACCAACTTGAGCGCATGCTCGGGGCACACCTTGACGCAGGCACCGCAGCCCAAGCAATACGTCGACTCCAACGCAAAGCGGCCGCTTCCCACCAAATCGCAGGCGAACGTGGGGCATACATTGACGCACTCGCCGCACGACGTGCACTTGTCAAAATCGCACTCCGGCGTGCTCACCTGCATGTTCTGGGCAAGCTCGGGGTGGTTTTGCAACGTCGAGAGCACCAGTTGGCGCCCGTGCGTGAGCGAACGGCGACGCTTGGTCGTCGTGGTGCCGCACATGGTGTTGAGCGTGCGCTCCAGCTGGGTAATCTGATGGCGATGGGCCTTGAGCTTTTGCGTCACCGAAGCCAGCGCCGCCGTCGCCGGATTGAGCTTGGTCACCGTCAGGCCCGTGGTGCGGGCGATCTTTTCCATGTACTCCTTGCGCTCGTACTCGCGGCGCTTATGGCACTTGAGGCTCTTGGGGTCGACCTCCAGGCCCATACCCGTGCCGGACCACTCCTCGGCCTTCGCAATCGCCTCGCCCAGAATATCCTCACCGCCGGTGTTGCGGCATTTATCGCACACGCCCAACGGCAGGTACACACTCACGTTGGGATAGTCGGCCAGTACCGAAAACCAAGTCTCTGCCGTAATATCGCCCACGCAGGCGACGACGACCTCGTTCTCGCGCGGCATGCGCTTAAGGGCACGCGTGCAGGTAACGTAGGCGGTCTCGTGGCTCGTAGCCGCCGAGACAATGTCATCGTAGACGTTTTTGGGTGCAAGGCGCGGAGAGATGATCGCCTCCGTCGGGCAAGCAGCGGCGCACAGACCGCACTTGCGACAGGAGTCGAGGATCTCGATGGAGTCTTCCTCGACCTCGATAGCGTTGACCGGGCACACGTCCATGCACGCGGTGCAG
>CABUQI010000036.1 GCA_902493545.1 uncultured Collinsella sp.
CGAAGATCTGCTGGTTGACCAGATCCTCGACAGCCTTGAGCTGCTCGGAGGACAGGGCCTCGAAGTGCGTAAAGTCAAAGCGCAGGTGCTCGGGCGTCACCAGCGAGCCGGCCTGGGAGACGTGCTCGCCCAGGACCTGCTTAAGGGCGGCATCGAGCAGGTGCGTGGCGGTGTGGTTGCGGCGCAAGAAGCCACGGCGCTCGGCGTCGAGCGCGGCGGTAACAGCGGCACCGACAGTCAGCGTGCCCTCGGCAACGTGGGCGACGTGAGCATACAGGCCGTTGTGGTTCTTGGTATCGGAAACGGTCAGCGAAACGCCCTCGGCGGAAAGCTCGCCGGCATCGCCCTGCTGGCCACCCATCTCGGCATAGAACGGGGTGCGGTCAAGCACGACCTCGACGTCCTCGCCCGCGGCAGCGGACTCGACGGACTCGCCGTTGCGCACGATGGCGACAACCTTGGCGCCATCGATCACATCGTTGTCATAACCGTCGAACTCAGTCGCGGCGACCTTGTCGGAAAGCTCGACCCACACGTCGTTGAAGCTGCCCCAGGCGTCGCCCTTGGCATTGGCGCGGGCGCGGGCCTTCTGGTCCTCCATGCAGGCAGTGAAGCCGTCCATATCGACGTCGTGACCAGCGGTGCCGGCGATCTCGACGGTCAGATCGATGGGGAAACCAAAGGTGTCGTGCAGCTTAAAGGCGACATCACCCGGAAGCACGGTGCCCTCGACAAGCGCTGCCAGGGCCTCGTCCAGGTAAACACGGCCGTTGTCGAGCGTCGTGGAGAAGCGCTCCTCCTCGGAGGCGACGATACCCTTGACGAGCGCAACATTCTTGAGCAGCTCGGGATAGGCCTCGCCCATCTGAGCGTTAACCTCGTCAATGAACTTGGTCAGGAAGGCGCCCTCGATGCCCAGCAGGCGACCGTGGAACACGGCACGACGGAGCAGGCGGCGAAGGACGTACTCGCGACCCTCGTTACCGGGAAGGATGCCGTCCGAGATCATAAAGTCGACGGCACGGGAGTGGTCGGCGATGATACGCAGGGAGCGGCTGGCGCCGGAGTAATCGTCGGCGTCATAGGTCTTGCCGCTGATCTTCTCACCCAGCTTGATGAGATGCTGCATCAGATCGCCGTCGTAATTGTCGGTCTTGTGCTGCATAATGGCGGCCATGCGCTCCAGGCCCATACCCGTATCGAGGTTGCGGTGCGGCAGCTCCGGCATGGAGCCGTCCTCCTGACGGTCGTACTGGGTAAAGACGAGGTTCCAGAACTCAAGGAAGCGGTCGCAGTCGCAGCCAGGCTTGCAGTCGGGGCTGCCGCAGCCGACCTCCTCGCCCATGTCAAAGTAGATCTCGGAGCACGGACCGCAGGGGCCGGTGGGGCCAGCGGCCCAGAAGTTGTCGTCCTCGCCCAGGCGGGAGATGTGGTCCTCGGCAACGCCCAGAGAACGCCACACGTCGTGGGTCTCGTCGTCCTCGGTAAAAACGGTAAAGTACAGGCGGTCGAGCGGCAGCTTGAACTCCTTGGTGATGAGCTCAAAGGCCCAAGCGCAGGCCTGCTGCTTGGAGACGCCGCCAAAGGAGAAGTCGCCGAGCATCTCGAAGAAGGACAGGTGACGGCCGTCCTCGCCGATGCAATCGATGTCGTTGGTGCGGACGCACTTCTGGCAGGAAATCGCGCCGATCTCCTTCATGGTCTTCTTGCCCTGGTAGTACTCCTTAAACTGATTCATGCCGGCGTTGGCAAGCAGCAGCGAAGGATCGTCGGGAACGAGGGACGAAGAAGGATAGAGCTTAAGACCGCGCTCCTCAAAGAAGTTGAGGAACTTGGAGCGGATCTCGGCCGTAGTCATTGACGGGTAGTCAGCACTCATAGAGGGAATCTCCTCGGTTTCACATCGAAACAGTTCAAACGTAACGATATTACCATCCCGCCGCGCCCATGCAAAAAAGAGGGCCGGCACAATGCCGGCCCTTCAGCGAAATTGCATGTTAGCGCGTATGAATGTTAACCCGAATTGCCCCACTAGTTGTCGTCATCATCCATGGAGCCGTCGATGCCGGTTTTGGTATCGTCGTCCGAGTTGGAGTCATCGTCCTTGGCAAAGGGGTTCTTGAAGAAGCCCGTGGCATCGGGCTGCAGGCCCGAGAGCTTGATCCAGGGATTATCGAGCTCGGGCTTGGGCATGGCCTTGGCCTCGGGCGCAGTCTCGTTGCCGATGAGCTCGGACTCGTAGATGAAGGTGTCGTCGCCGAGCGCGTCGTAGGCGGCGACCGGGTTGCCATCGGCATCGCGGTACGGCGTGCCCTTAAACACGGCGCCGTCATAGGCCACAAGCTGTCGGCCGGTCTCATTCTCGAAGTAGTACACGAAGATACCCTTGAGGGCCGCACAAAGCGGGATGGCAATAATCATGCCGATGGGGCCCATGAGTGCTGAGCCAATAACGAGCGCCGTGAGGCTCATGATGGGATGCACCTGCACCGAGCTCTGCATGACCTTAGGCGAAATCACGTTATCGGTGACGTTTTGCGCGACCATCGTCACGATGAGCGTCCATAACGCCAACATAGGGCTGAACATGAAACCGAGCACTGTGGCGATTGCTGCGCTCACCCAGGGACCGACGACCGGAACCAAATGCATGATGCCGGTAAAGATAGCCGTGAGCGCCGCATACGGATGCCCGATGATCATAAAACCGATAAAGGCGAGGAAACCACCGCAGATAGACGTCACGACCATACCGCGCATGTAGCCGCCGACAGAGCGAGAAAGGATGGCGACCATAAAGCGGTACGAGGTCTCCTTCTCCTGACCGATGATGGTGCAAATCTCGTGGTGCATGCGAGGATAGTCGCAGGCCATCCAGTACGCAAGCACCAGACCAAGGAAGATCACGAACAACTGCGAGGCCGTATTGGTGATGAGCGGGAACACCCCGCGGCCAAGCTCGGCAGCGATCTGAGACACATACTTCGATGCCACGGTGACCAGCGACGAAAGATTATCGTCCAAATACTCCTTGAGCGGCGTGTTGTTAAGCGTCTTGGCATTCGAGATCATCTCGTTGAGGTCGCCACCCGCAACACGAAGCTGCTCGGGCAGGCGGCTCAGGACTTCCATGATCTGACCAAAGAGAATCGGCGACAAGATGCAAACGACACCGACGAGCACGGCAACAACAACAATAAGCGCGATAAGCGAACCGATGCCGCGATTCACGCCATGGTGCTCGAGCCAGTTGGTGATCGGGGACATCACAAAGGCAATGATGGAACCAACAGCGAGAAACTCGATAACCGGCGCCAGGATGCCCATAAGGTTAAAGATGACAGCGGCGATGACAATGCAGCCGACAACAGCCCAAATGCGAAGCGTCAGAATGCGGGTGTCGCGCAGCACGCGATCGGTTTGTTGGGGGCGCTCACTCATGAACGAATCATCACTCCGTCGGGGTCGATCTTGTCCTGAATCTTCTTAAGCGTGCGGCGCAGCAGGCGCGAAACCTGCACCTGAGAAATACCCAGCTTCTTGGCGATCTCGATCTGGGTCATGCCCTTTACAAAGCGCAGCTCGATAACCTCGCGCTCGCGCGGCGAGAAATCACGGATGGCTTCCTCGATCACCAAGCGGTCATCGGTAAAGTCGAGCTCATTGTCGTCGTCGGCGTAACGGTCGAGAATCGAGGGGGCATCGTCGGAATCGGACGCACCAGGAGCCTCGATGGGCACCGAGGTATAGGCCGAAGACGATTCCATGGCCTCCAGCACCTCATCGACAGTCACATCTAGATACTCAGCGATCTCCTCAACCTTGGGCGAACGCTGCAGCTCGTTGGTAAGTTTGTCAGTAGCCTGGTTGACCTTGGCCGAGAGCTCCTGCAGACGACGCGGTACGCGCACACTCCAGCCCTTGTCGCGAAAATGGCGTTTGATCTCGCCCAGGATAGTGGGTGTCGCAAACGTCGTGAACTCGAGTCCGCGCTCGGGATCAAAACGGTCGATAGCCTTGAGCAAGCCCAGATAGCCGACCTGCATGAGGTCGTCGAGCGGCTCGCCGCGATTCTTAAATTTGTTGGCAAGAAACCTTACCAGGTTCATATGGGACATGACGAGCTGCTCACGGGCGTCCGGATCACCGGTCTCCTTGTAACGACGAAACAGCTCGCGGGTTTTCTCCTTGTCCCAAGCGGTCTTGCCGCTCCGGGAACGTTCGGTCATATTAGATATCCGCCTTGAGGTCGAGGGAAAGCGTCAGGGGCGCCGTAGTCTTTTCGTAGGAGTCGCACACGCTCGCGAGGATGAGCTCGGCATACACCGCAGCCTGGTCATCTTCATCGACCGTAGCCTGGTCGCCAAAGGTAATAGTCATGCCAACGTGGGTCTCATCGACATCGAATTTGATGGTGATGTCATCGCAGTCGACCGCGGTGCAACCAAAGATGAAAGCCTCCTCAGCAGCCATGCGGATGTCCTCGATGCGATCGACAGACATAGAGCACAGGGCACCAACGTTGGCTGCCGTCATGCGCACAAGGCGAGCGAGACGCGGGTCACCGGCAACGGTCAGCGTGATAGGGCAGGTTGCTTCGCTACTCATCGCAGGACTCCTCAGAGGTCTCGGCGGGCGTATAGGTGTAATACTGAGCCGGCTTGGATACTGACTTCTGACCATCATCGTCGCCCGCGGCGGCCTCGTCCTCGCCAATTAGGACGCGCTCGGTAGGCTGCTCGGCCTCCGCAGCGGCAGCGGCGAGCTTGCGATCTGCGTCGGCTGCAGGAGCCTTCACCTTATTGAAGAGCTTCTGCACAGCACCGGCGGCAGAGTCGGTCACGCTCGACACAGCATTGCTGGCCTCGGCCATGCTGCCCGTAACCTCGGAAATGTCGCGAACCACGGCTTCGACCTCTACGAGATTGGAGGTAAGGGCATCGACCGCGGTCTTGCTCGACTTAAGCAGCGGCTCCATCTGGGCAAGCGCCGGCGTAAGCTCATCGACAGCGCCATCGAGCTTTGCCACCACAGGCTGAGCCTCGGCGATGGTGTTGTTGAGGTCGTTCACGGTCTTATCGAGCGAGTCGACAACATTGCGGGTCTTGCGCAGGGTAAGCGCGAGCTCAGCGATGGCCCACACGCCGGCAACGGCGAGCAACAGCAGGGCGATTTGAATGGGACTCATACAAGCCTCCCGGAAGAATCGAAATACAGACGCTTTTCATGGTACCCCAAAGGGGACCGAACATGCCAAGAGCAGCAACGTGGGACAAAATTATCAGCAGCTACTTCGGTGCATTCCCGCTGCGGTCGCGTTCGCTTTGCTCCACGCGCCACTCTTCCCAGCCGCGCCCGGCAGGCTGCCAGAACGCACCGCGCTCCAGCCCCTCGGGCAAATAGCGCTGATCGACCCAGCCTTCGGGATAATCGTGCGGGTATTTATACACACCGTAGTCGTCGCTGCCTGGGCGATGGCGATCGCGCAGATAACTCGGCACCTCACGAAGGCCACTAGAATGGATATCGGCCAGTGCCGCATCAATGGACGCCTCACAGGCATTGGACTTAGGCGCCAAACAAACATAGAGCGCAGCCTGCGCGAGGTTAATACGGCACTCGGGATAGCCAATGACCTCGGCAGACTTAAACGCGGCATGTGCCACCAAAAGCGCCTGCGGGTCGGCGTTGCCAACATCCTCAGAAGCGTGAATCATAATGCGGCGAGCGATAAACTTAGGATCCTCCCCAGCATCGATCATGCGCGCGAGCCAATAGATCGTGGCATCGGGGTCGCTACCGCGCATGGACTTGATGAACGCACTGATGATGTCGTAGTGCATGTCGCCGTTTTTGTCATACGTAAAGCCGCGACGCGGGTTGGCGATCTTTACGTCATCCACGGTGATGGGATAGCGCTCCCCCGCCGCGGGCGCTGGCGTTCCCTCGGTATCGGGACGCGTGACGGCAATCTCGCTCGCAAGCTCGAGCGTCGTGAGCGCCGAGCGAGCGTCACCCGCTGCCAGCGTGCAGATGGTCTTGACCGTATCCTCATCGGCCGAGAACTTACCGTTCAAGCCCTGCGGCGCCTCAAGCGCACGTTCAATAAGCGTGGCGATATCCTCATCCTTCAGATGCTCAAGCTCCACCACGCGCCCGCGCGACAACAGTGCCGAGTTGACCTCAAAGTACGGGTTCTCTGTCGTAGCGCCAATCATAATGACGGTACGGTTCTCAACTGCATGCAGCAGGGCATCCTGCTGCGACTTAGAGAAGCGGTGAATCTCATCGATGAATAGAATGGTGCGGCGGTCGTACGTATTCAGGCGCGTCTTGGCCTCATCAATCACACGACGCAGGTCCTTCACGGTACCCGTGACGGCGCTGACCTCAACAAACTCGCTCTTGGTATGGTTGGCGATAATGTGGGCCAGCGTCGTCTTGCCCGTACCGGCAGGCCCGTACAGAATCACGCTCGAAAGCACGTCGTGCTCGATTGCGGCACGCAGCCATGAACCCTTACCGACGGCCTTTTGCTGGCCCACGTACTCGTCGAGCGAATTGGGTCGCATGCGCACCGCGAGCGGCGCATTTTTAAAGGAACGCTCGCGCGTCGAGGCAGAAAAAAGGTCGTCCATAGCCATCCCGTGCATCAATCAAAAACGTTTTCCACTAACAGTATACCGAATTAATACGAACTACCGTTCGTTAATATAGGTACGGTGCGGAAACTCCAGGCCAGGGAATAACTTGCTCGTCAGCTCGCAGAAATAGCCGTCCGTCATGCTCGCGATATAATCCACCACGGCTTGATCCTTGTCGTCCTGCCAGGCATAGGTGCGATCGTAGTAGGAAAGCTGCTGCTCAATGCGCGAAATATGGTGCTTAAAGATGTAAGAGGACTCGTCGCCACTGTTTAGATCCCGCAGGCAACGGTCGTAGAGCTTTACGAACGCCTCGCGCAGCTCCGCCTCGGAATCGCCTTCGATACCGCCCTTGCTATAGATCTTCTCGTAGTTCTCGCGCTTGGCTCGGCGAATTTCCTCAAACAGGTCCTCGCTCATCTCGATGCGCGGCTTACCATAGCTGTGCTCAACGATATCGATGGAGGCATGCGTGAGGATCCAACTGTTGTAGGCACCGCCCCGGCCATCATCAAAAACGTCGGGCGAAAGCAGGCCCGCCGCGATCGCATCCTGACGGTCACGACCAACGTAGGCAAGAATATCCGAGATGCGAACGACGCAGCCCTCGAGCGTCATGGGACGCAGATGCTCAATTGCGCTATAGCCCGTGGCAATGCAATCCTCAACCGTCTGGTCAAACTGGTCAAAAGAGCCCATGTCCGAGAGCTCAAACACACGCTGCTCGTACTCGCCGTTATGGCATAGCACGCCGTCGAGCGTCTGGAGCGACACGTTGCGGCCATACAACGCGTCGAGCACGCGGACCGACTGCACGTTATGGAAAAAATAACGCCCCGTACGCTCATGATAGATATCGTTGAGGAAGCGCTCGCCGGCATGGCCGAAAGGCGTGTGTCCCAAGTCGTGACCCAGGCCAATCGCCTCGATCAGATCGCAATTGAGCCCCAGGGCGCGACCGATATCGCGCGCAATGCGGGAGACGAGCTGCACGTGCAAACCGCGGCGTGACAGATCGTCATTGCTACGGAAGCTAAAGACCTGCGTTTTGCCTGCATAACGGGTGTACGCCGGAAGATGAAGTATCTTTTCGGTATCGCGCATAAACGCCGGACGCATAAGCGTGCCTTTGTCGGCGGCGCGATCAATACGACGAATGACCTGATCGTCGTTGCAACGATACGGGTTGACATAGCCCGAAGCACGATCGGCGGCAATACGCTCGACAAGTTCGGGCGACAACGCCGAGGGAATACGGTCCATGCGCGCCTTAATGACGGCCGTTTCTTGATTAGATGCCATGGCATGCTCCTTAAGAAGGATGCGCAATCGGTTAAAATGTGCAACCCACGACCTCGATTATGGCAAAAATCGGCACTAAAAACGGGAGCAATGGCAGGGAGCGCGATTTTGTGAAGAGACAGGAGAGGGCCAGGGCCAGGAGTGCGACGGCAAATGCCACGATGCCACCCATAGGGTCGAGCGTGCAAAGCGCGAAGAGCGCCTTGGCATCCCCCATGCCGATGCCCGGGGCGTGGCGAAGGCGTCGCCAGAGCGACTCAGTGAGCACAAGGGCAAGGTAGACGATGACCGCAAGACCGGCGTGGTCAAGCGCTGTGTTCAAACCGAGGTCGAGCCAAACGCCCGCCAACGCCGTCACGGCACATGCGCCGGCAAGCCCATTGGGAAACCGTCGCTCTCGGGCATCAATAGCCACGCCGGCAAAGATGCAAATCCAAAACGGGATATAGACCATCGGACTCCTCCTCGAGCTGCATCGCAAAAGCAAAAACCACCACAAAGGTGCCTGTCCCCTTTGCGGTGGTTTTGGTGGTGGTTATTTGGCGCCTTGCATGACCTCGTCAAGGGTAACGTTGACGGCGTGCTGCGTCGGCACCCAGTCGACCTTCAGGAACAGCGCGGCCACCGTGATGGGGATATAGCTGAACATAAAGATCGGGAAGGTAAACAGGTTAGTCACCAGACGCCACTTTTGCGCGCAGTGAATGTGCTTGTACTCAAAGATAGTCGTGAGCAGCGCCAGGATAAAGAAGGTCTGATACATCATGGCGAAGGTCATAATGAGCGAAGCGGCGCACGCCTGCATCTCGACTTCGGTAGCCAAGAAACCATGCGAAAGGCCACCCACGATCAGGAACGTCGCATTGGCGAGCATCGAGATCAGCGATAGCAGCATACCCGGGGCGATCGTCATGAACATGTCGTAGGCGGCAAAGCGATGATAGCGGAACGTCGACTTGACCAGATGCTTACCGTAGGTAAAGAACACCTGGTAAAAGCCCTTGGTCCAGCGCATACGCTGCTTCCAGGATGCCTTGAACGTCACGGGTTGCTCGTCAAAGAACTCCGCCGGCGCATAGCCAATGCGAATACCGTGAATAGCGCAGAACGTAGTGAACTGAATGTCCTCGGTCAGCGTGTGGAACTGCCAACCGTGCATGCCCTCGATAACGCTGGCGGAGATAAGGTAACCCGAACCCGAAACAGCGCAAGAAGTCTTGCAGATATTACGCGCGTTGTTGAGGAAGCGCGCCTCGCGTAGATACCACGTGGCATTAGCAGCCGAGATCCACGAGCTGCCGAAGTTCTTGGAATTGCGATAGCTCGTGACCACATGGAAGCCCTGGTCAAAGGCATCATTCATCTTGGAAACGTAATCGCGGGAGATAACGTTATCGGCATCGAAGATAAAGTAGCCCTCAAACGTGTCAGGATACTCGTTGAGAATGCGGTCGAAGCCAAAGTCCATGACCCAGCTCTTGCCCTTGCGGGCCAGGTCATTGCGCTCGTAAACAATGGCACCGGCCTCGCGCGCGAGCTGCGCCGTGTTGTCGGTGCAGGCATCGGCGACCACGAAAACCTCGATGAGCTCGGACGGATAATCCTGGTCCTTGATGGAGCGAACGAGGTTGGCGATCACGGCCTCCTCATTATGCGCCGCGATAAAAAAGGCATAGCGATGGAGATTTTTGGCCCTGGGAGGCGCAACCTCGCCACGAAGAGCGCCGATGACAAAGAAGACCACCTGGTACAGAAAGCAGACCGTGAGCAGCGTGACGACAATCTGGTTGAAGATCACGATGGGTGTGTTGGTTTGTAAAAAGGCGAGCATGCAGGCTCCCAGCAACGCGTAACGTAAACAATCGTATATCTTACCGCAGGCTTACCGAGTTCAAGAAACCACCTAATACTGGCTAGGCTTCGAGAAGACCGAGCTGCGGAACGATTTCATCTCCAACGGCCGTGCGACCGAGCGAGCGCGGAGCCAGATCGTCGAGAACCGCAGCGAGATCCCACGGCAACTCGTCGCGGCACTCAATGCGCTCCCCCGTCACGGGATGGTCGAACGCCACGCGCCAGGAATGAAGGAACTGCCTGGTCAGGCCCTGGTCGGCGCGCGCATCGCACTTGCCGTAGAGTGGATCGCCCACGCAGGCGTGGTTGATATGACGCATATGCACGCGAATCTGGTGCGTGCGACCGGTAAACAGATGGCACTCAACGAGCGTATAACCATCGTCAAAGCGCGTGGAATCAAAGCGCTCGAGGACTTTAAAAGTCGTAATGGCCTGACGGGCAAAGGGGTCGTCCGAAACCGCCATCTTGACGCGGTCGCGCGTAGAACGGGCGATACCGGTATTGATGGTGCCCTCGTCCATGGCGATGTGCCCGTGGACAAGCGTGATATAGCGGCGGTCGAGCGTACGCGTGCGAATGAGATTTTGAAGCGCGCGCTGGGTGTCGTCGTCTTTTGCCGCGAGCATAAGGCCCGAGGTATCGCGATCCAGTCGATGCACGATGCCGGGGCGGTCCTCACCCTGCACGGTACCAAGATGATCGATACCGCAGTGGTAGACCAAGGCGTTCGCAAGCGTGCCGCTCTCGTGGCCGTGGGCGGGATGGCACACCAGCCCGCGCTGCTTGGAGAGCACAATGAGATAGTCGTCCTCATAGCGAATGTCGAGCGGGATGGCCTCGGGAATCACATCGGTGGGATCGTGCGGCTC
>CABUQI010000037.1 GCA_902493545.1 uncultured Collinsella sp.
TGAGTTTGCTGACATTTGCCAAGACGGCCTTGGGCTCTATGGTCAAGCAGCCGGTTACGGTGTGCTATCCGCAGGAGAAGCTCGCGGCGCCCGAGCGCTTGCGCGGGCATATCGTCAACGACATGGACGTGTGTATCTGCTGCGGCATGTGTGCGCGTCGCTGTCCGGCGGGCGCGCTCGCAGTCGATCGCAAGGGTGGAACGTGGTCGATCGACCCGTATGCCTGCGTGGTGTGCGGTGAGTGCATCGAGAGCTGCCCCAAGCACTGCCTGACTATGGACACCGCCCGCACCCCAGTCGCAGCGGACAAGACTCCCACAGTAGAAACCAAGCCGGAATAGCGCTGGAATAGGGCCGGTGGGGCAAAAATGCCCCATCGGCCCCGCGCTTAAACGCGCGGTTGGGCCGCCACGAACAAAGCTATGCCGGATTACGGGGCTGGATAGCGAATCTCCGACCATACAGAAAATCGCAAAAACAAAACCGCAGGTAGATAGCCTGCCGTTTTTCAAAAAATGAGGGTATGGATGAGGGCCCCGACTTTTGCCCCGTAATCCGGCATAGTTTTGAAATGGCACCATACCCGTAACAGCTCCTGATCCCCCAAGGACGGAGGAAAGTGGGTCATTTTTGCCTGATGGCTCCGAGTCGCACCCGTTTTCCTGCGAAAACGCCGTGTCTCAACTTTGGTGAGACATTTGTCTCACGCTCAAAACCGAATCTGGAACATGTGTCACCTGCCCTAATTGTGTCTCATTCCGTAACTTTAGGCTGATGCAAGGTCTGAGACCGCGAGAAGGGAGACACGATGGGTAAGTACACGAGGGGTCTCTTGGCGGTGATACTGGCCGTAGTGCTGGTGTTGCCAGCCGCAGCATTCGCCATGCTGCCCGAGGCCAACGCCAGGTCCAGCACAGGAATGGACGGACCGATAATGACCGGAAAGGTCGCCGACCCCGACACCAGCGGTCGCTGGGAAATCTGGGCGGCAGGCCACGGTGGCAATAAGGTAACGACCCAAAACGTCGGTCGAATCTGGACCGACAAGACGGTCAAGGCAACCGAGGAAAACGAAGAGTCGGACTTTTTGACCACGCTTTCGGCGATGTCCTCGACGTCTAATTCAACCGTGACGGTCACCACGCCGCTTGACATCGTGATGGTGCTGGATGCCTCTGGCTCGATGGATGATCCTATGGGTGGCGGAGATTCCACCAAGCGTATCGATGCACTGAAGAGCGCTGCGAACAGCTTTATCAATACCATTGCCAAGCAAAACGAGGGTATCGAGGGTGTCGATAGGCAGCACAGGGTTGCCATTGTTAAGTTTGCGGGTGATAAGACCAATAAGGTCGGCAATGACCAGTACAAGAAAGGGCAATTTTGGTACAACAACTCGCAGGTGATGAAGGGTTTGACCGATTGCTCTGGCGGCAACGTGAAAGTTCTTGAGGATACAGTTGCTGGAATCAAACCAAGCGGTGCCACGCGTGCCGACTATGGTCTGGAACTGGCCGGGGATATCACTTCTGGCCGCGCAGATGCCAAGAAGATCGTTGTGTTCTTTACCGACGGCAAGCCAACGAGCTTCAGCGAGTTTGATTCTGACGTCGCCATGGGTGCCGTGACGGCTGCCAAGAAGATGAAGGATGGCAAAGCCACCGTTTATACCATCGGCATCTTTAGTGGAGCGGACCCCGCTGACGATCCCTCGAAAGAGGGGACAAGCGACGTCAACAAGTTTATGCACGCCGTGTCGAGTAATTATCCCGATGCCACGTCGTATGCGAGCGACAAGCTTGGCACACGCGCGGAAAACTCCGACTACTACAAGTCGGCGACCAACGCCGAAGAGCTCAAGAAGGTCTTCGACGACATCTCACAGGCCATCACATCGGAGGCGCCTTATCCGACCGAAATCCATAAGGGCTACGACGAGACCAAGTCCGGCTACATTACGTTTACCGACGAGCTGGGCGACTTTATGCAGGTCGACGGATTTACCGAAGTCGTCATCAACGGCACGCCGTTTACCGAGGCGAGCAAGACGTTCAACAAAGAAACCAATACCGACACATACGAGTTCACCGGCAAGGTAAAAGACCTGCTCATCACCGTGCAGCGTGCTGGCGCTGACAATCCCCAGAAGGGCGATATTGTAACGGTTAACATTCCTGCGTCGTTGATTCCGCTGAGCCACTTTAAGACCGTAGACGGCAAGCTTTCGGTCGACAACGTTAAGCCCATTCAGGTGAAGTATGCCTCGAGCGTGAAGAGCGCCGCACTTGACAACCTGTTTACGCCCGAGAAGGTCACGGGGCTCAAGGACTACATCGAGCATAATACGACTGTCGTTGACGGCACCAAGACCGTGAGCTTCTACGCGAACAAGTGGAGCGGTGGTGCGTTGGGTGATACGGTTGCGACCTTTGAGCCGGCCGACACCAACCGCTACTACTACTTCCAGAAGCAGACTCCCATTTACACGGACAAGGACTGCACACAGCCCGCAAAGAATTCACTGGCAGATACCGGCACCTATTACTACAAGGATGAGTTTGAGGAGCAGGGCGAGAACGGCGAGGCCAAGCCCGCCACCACCGTCATCGAGTTTATCGGCGGCGACGCTGCGAAGTTTGACGGCGCTATTGTTGCCGACGAGGGCGGCAACCTTTCGTTTAGCGTGGGAACCGCGCGCCTAGCCTTTATCGACGAGCTCCACACCACCAAGGAGAGTGTGGGCGACAACAACACTGGCACCGCGACCGACGTTCTCAACCCCAAGTGGAACAACATGTCCGCCAAGGCGGCCGCGACGCATGTCAATTCCTACCTGGGCAACAACGGCAAGATCAGCTTTGCGTATGACATGACGCCGGCAATGGTGAACACCAAAGCCAGCTTTGGTCTAACCAAGGTGCTCGAGGGCCGCGACTGGAGGGATACTGACGCGTTTGAGTTTGGCCTGACGTCCGAGAACGGCGCCCCGATGCCTGCGACTACGACTGCGATCGTGCGCAAGGCTGACCTGGACGACAAGGGCAAGGCTGTCATCGACTTCGGCACGGTCGAATACACCGAACCTGGCACGTACGTCTACAAGGTCAGTGAAAAGCACGCCGGGACCACGATTGACGGCATCGCCTACAGCGGTAACGTCGCGGAGATCACCGTGACGGTGAAGCCCAATAAGAAGGGCGAACTGAGCGCTGACGTGAAGGCGACCTCGGGTGAGACCGAGTTCAAGAACGCCTACGCTACGAATCCTGTTGAGTCCAGCGTAACCAGTCAGATTGCCGTGACCAAGTCTCTGACCGGGCGCGACCTTACGGTCGGTGAGTTCAGCTTTGAGCTGCGCGAGATTAAGGATGAGGACTCTGAGCTTATCGAGACCGTTAAGAACGCTGCCGACGGCAAGGTGACGTTCAGTGCCATCAAGTACACCGAGATCGGCCAGCACACCTACAAGCTGCATGAGGTTAAGGGCAACTCCGGCGGTATTGACTACGATGACGCGGTCTACACCATCGTGACGACCATCGCCGATAACGGCAAGGGCCAGCTGGTTGCCACGCACGAGCTGAAGGACGCCAAGGACGTCAAGAGCATCGAGTTCAAGAACGCCTACACCACGAATGCTACCGAGGCATCGCTTGCGGGTATCAAGAATCTGCAGGTTGACGACGCTCTGACCCCGGCTGATATCACCGGCAAGTTCACCTTTACCGTGACCGGTGAAGAGGGCGCACCTATGCCTGCGAGCACGAGCGTGCACAACGACGTTGACGGCAAGGTCGACTTTGGCAAGATTACCTTTACGCTCGACGACCTTAACAAGGCTGTGGGTGAGAAGCCCGAGAAGCGCGAGCACACCTTTACCTACACCGTGACCGAGTCCGGTGAGGTCGCTGGCGTGACCAACGACGCTAAGCCGTCGCGCGAGGTTTCCTTCACCGTGACCGATGACGGCAAGGGGAATCTGCGCGTATCCCGCAAGCCGGACGGTGATGCGGCCTTCACGTTCACCAATACCTATAACGTGACGCCTGTCGAGACGAGCGTCACCGACCAGATCACCGCGAACAAGGTCCTGACCGGGCGTGAGCTCAAGGAAGGCGAGTTCTCCTTCGAGCTCGTCGAGGGCGATAAGGTTGTCGCTACCGGCACTAACGCTGCCGACGGCGCGATCACGATGGGCAAGGTCGCATACGACAAGCCCGGCAAGCACGCCTACACGCTGCGCGAGATCAAGGGCGGAACCACCAGCAAGGGCATCACCTACAGTGACGCCAAGTACACCATCGAGACCACCATCACGGACAACGGCGACGGCACCCTCAAGGCCGAGCATGTCCTGAAGGACGCCACGGCTGCGACTTTCAAGAACACCTACAGCGTGGCCCCGCTCGATGCGGAGCTCGACTTTGACCTGAGCAAGGTCATCAGCGGCCGCGACTGGACGGATGGGGACGAGTTCAGCTTTACCATCACCGCCCCCGAAGACGCCCCACTGCCCGATCCCGCAACCGTAACCGTGAGCAAGAAGGACGCGAAGGACGGCATTGCCGCCATCAAGTTCGGCAAGATTCACTACGCTGCCGCCGGAACCTATAAGTACGAGATTCGCGAGAACGCGGGCAGCACGGTCGGCATGACGTATGACGCGCATGTCGCAACCGCCGAAGTGACCGTGACCGAGAACGGCGATGGCAGCCTGACCGCCAACGTCACCAAGAAGGAAAACGGACGCTTTACCAACACGTACCGCACTGAGCTTAACTACACCGCTGCCGGCGGTCTGTGGCTCAGCAAGTATCTGGATGGCCGCCCCATGACCGAGGGTCAGTTCACCTTTACCGTGACACCTGCTGACGACGCTTCGGCTCGCGCGCTCGGTCTGCTGCCCGGGGCTAATAGCTTCAAGTCCCCCGCAGCGGCAGAGGCAACGGTCGGACTGATCGACATTCTGGCTGGTCATGAGGTTATATTTACGCAGGCTGACGCCGGCAAGACCTTTACGTACACCGTGGCCGAGAAGAACGACGGCCAGCCCGGTTACACCTACGACGACGCCGTGCGCACGGTGACGATCGCCATCGCCGACGACACCGCCGGCACGCTCACTGCTACGACGACCGTTTCCGGCGGTCCCGAGGGCACGCATGAGACGGTCCACAAGAGTGGCGAGAACAAGGTCGAGAAGGCCCTGGTGCCGTTCCACAACAGTTACAGCGCTACGACCAACACGCCTGGTGGTACCGCTGCTCAGGTCGTTGCCACCAAGACTCTGACCGGTCGCCCGATGGCCGACGGCGAGTTCTGGTTCGGCATCGCCTATCAGGGTGAGCTTGTGGCATACGAAAACCTCAAGCCCAATATCGGCGGGCACGTGAGCTTTGATACGCTGCACTACGACACCAAGATGCTTGCTAATCTTGAGGCTGCTGGGCTTGCTTATCGTACCGATAAGGACGGCAAGCTTGCCTGGACCATTAACTACACGGCCTACGAAGATTTATTCGGGCTGCCGAATGGCGTTTCCGCTACAACGTGGAGCTTTGGCTTTAAGGTTATCGTCGTCGACAACGGTGACGGTACCCTGACGGCGACGGTCGACTACGGCGGCGTCGAGCCCTTGTTCGAGAACGACTACGGCGCCGACGCCGTGGATGCTGCGCTCACCGGTACTAAGAAGCTCCAGGTTGCCGAGGGCCTGACCCCGGCCGACATCACGGGTAAGTTCACCTTTACCGTGACCGCCGACGAGGCAGGTGCCCCGATGCCCGAGCGCACGACCGTAACTAACGACGCAGTCGGTAACGTGGACTTTGGCAAGATCCACTTTACGCTCGAGGACCTCAACCGCGCTCTGGGCGTGACGGACGATGCGACCGATAAGGCCGAGGCAGACGAAGCTGACGACGTCGATGCTGACGAGGCAGAGGCCGACGCCGACGCTGATGCCAACGCTGACGAGCCCGGCGACGAGTCCGAGCCCGCAGCCCCCACCGCTCCGCGCTCGCACACCTTTACCTACACGGTGACCGAGTCCGGTAGCGCCCCTGGCGTGACCAATGACACCAACGCCACGCGCAAGGTTTCCTACACCGTGTCTGACGACGGTGCCGGGCATCTGAGCGTCAAGCGCGAAGGCGACGACGGTGCTGCCTTCACGTTTACCAACACCTACGGCGTGGCACCTACCGATTCGTCCGTGATCGATCAGGTCAAGACAGTCAAGCGTCTGACCGGCCGCGACCTTGCAGCCGGCGAGTTCACGTTTGAGCTACTCGAGGACGGCGCGGTTGTCGCCAGCGGTACCAACGACGCCAACGGCAACGTTACGCTGAGCCCGATCCGCTACAAGGCGCCCGGCACGCACACGTACACGCTGCGCGAGGCTTGCCCCAACGCGCTCGGCCTGTACAAGGGCGTCACCTATGACGGCACGACCTACACCGTCGTGACCACCGTCTCCGACAATGGTGATGGCACGCTGACCGCGGCGCACAAGCTCGAGGGAACTACCGAGTCGGCTGGCTTTACCAACAAGTATCACGCCATGCCTACGCAGGTTTCCATCGGCGCCATCAAGGTGCTCGAGGGACGCGAGCTCAAGAAGGACGAGTTTAGCTTTAAGCTCGTTGGCGAGGGCATCGAGTCCACCGTCACCAACGATGCCGACGGTAAGATCAGCTTCGATAAGTTCGAGTACAGCGAGCCCGGCACGCACGTCTACACCATCAGCGAGGTCAAGGGCGACGAGCCCGGTATGACCTATGACAAGTCCGTCTTTACCGCGACCGTCAACGTGGTCGACGACGGTGAGGGTAACCTCAAGGCGAGCGTTACCTATACTAAGGGCGACAAGAGCGTTGAGGGTATCGTGTTCAACAACGCGTACAAGAAGCCCGAGACGCCCGTGCCGATGCCCGATCCCGGCACGCCCAAGACCGTGACGAACATCGTCAAGACGGTTAAGGGTTTCCTGCCCACCACGGGTGACCAGCAGGCCGCCGCACTGCTCATGGCATTTGTTATCGCCATGGCCGGCGTCGGAGCCCTGGTCTGGGGTATCCGTAAGCGCTAGGCACGCTGGCAGCGCCCGGGGCCAAAAGGCCCCGGGCGGCCGGCAGGGCTAAATCCCGACCTACTCCTATCCCCAGCCGCCACGGAGGCATCTCCCTCCTCCGTGGCGGCACTTTTGTGTGCCGGGGGCGCCACGAAACCGGCCCATCTACTACGTTTAGTCCCTTACCCCCAACCATGCCAAAAACGCGAAAACAAAACCGCAGGTAGAACGCCTGTGGTTTTGTTCAAAACGAAGGTATGGTCATGGGTATCGCGTCAAACGTAGTAGATGGGCCGATTTCGTGGCGAGCGGTTCCGGCTGATCCCTTGGGGACGGAGGAAAACGGATCATTTTGGTCCCGCGAGGCTGGCGGAGGCACTCGTCCAGGGCCGCCCGAACAAAACTATGCCGGTTTACGGGGCTGAGTTACGAGTCTCCAACCATGCCGATATTCGTGAAAATAAAACCGCAGGTAGACGAGCCGTCATTTTGCAGAAAACGCGGGTATGGATGGGGGTCCTGAGTTTGGCCCCGTAAACCGGCATAGTTTTGAAATGGCCTTAAATCGGTAGCAGCCATTTTGCTATGCCGGAACGGTCGGTCTTCGGGCAACTACCCTCGCAGGTAGGCGATAGCGATCTGCGTGCGGTTGCGCAGGCCCATCTTTGCCAGGATTGAGCTGATGTGGTTGCGCACGGTGCCTTCGCCCATGTAGGCGGTGGCGGCGATCTCTTTGTTGTCGAGGCCGCGGGCGATGAGTTCGGCGACTTCGAACTCGCGGTCGGTCAGGCTGGCGAAGGCTGCGGGCCGGCGGGGCGTGCCCGCCTCGACGTCCGTTCCGTCAAAATCGATGTCCTCGATCGCCTTGCCCTCGAGCACGCGCTTGCCAGCCATGACCTGCGCCAACGCTGGTGGAATGGCGGCGACATCGGTTTTAATCAGGTAGCCGCGGGCGCCCAGTTTAAGCGCCAACACAATGTACTCGTCATCCGAGAATGTCGTCAAAAACACCACGCGTGCCGTGGGTTCGTGCTCAAGGATCTCGCGTGCCGCCGATAGGCCGTCGCGTTCCGGCATCTGAATGTCGAGCAGCGCGATATCGGGTGCGTGTTCGGCATAGAGCGAAACCGCGTCGTTGCCGTTGGCGCCGGTACCCACTACCTCGATCTGCGGCTGGGCGCCCAGGATAATCTTGAGCGAATCGACCACTAAGCGGTCGTCGTCGACAACGATGAGCCTCATCGGTCCTCATCTCCTTGCTGTTTGGGGACGGTGGCAAACACGCGCCAGCCGGGGGCGCCGGCGCGCAGGCCGGCGGTGAAGGTTCCGCCAAGCGCCTCGACGCGCTCGCGCATGGAGGCGAGCCCCATGCCTTCTACGACGTTGTTGCTGCTCGCCGGGGTCGCGTCCGCGCCATCATCGGTAACGATGAGCTGGTAAAACGACGGATGCTCCATGCATCGTACGGTGACGGTCTGGGCGCAAGCGTGGCGCATGGCGTTGGAAAGCGCCTCGCGCAGCACCGCCGCAAAGCAGTTGGCGACGTTGGCGGGTGCATGCTCGGCCAAAACTTCAAGCTCAATCTGCGGGCCGCCGTCCGAGCGCGCGCCTTCAACAATGCGTTCGAGCTGCACGGAAAGGTCGACGGCGTTGTCGTTGAGCGCGTGGACGCTGGTGCGCACAAGCTGGAGCGCCTCGTCAACCGTGCGTTTGACGTCGGCGAAATCGGCGGCGACGCCAGGCTCGTCGGCGTGGACCACGCGTAGGGCCTCGGCTTGAAGCGAAGCGCGCGTGAGCTGGTGGCCCACGTTATCGTGGATTTCGCGCGCGATGCGGGCGCGTTCGGCGAGCGTCGCGAGCTCGACTTCGTAGTCCTGGCGGTCGGCGAGGTCGCGGTTGCGTGCCTCGAGTGCCAGGGCGCGTTCTTGCAGCTTGTCGCGGGTGCGACGCATGCGTTCCTGTTCGCGCTCCAGCTGCGCGGTACGTAGCGATAGCAAGGTGGCGGCAACCGAAAGGATGGCGGTCAGCAGGAGCGTTCGGGTGGTGAGCGCGCCGCCGCGAAGGTCCGCGACAAGCGCGCAGACAAACACGGCGCCAATCGCCAGCGCGGGCCAGATGCGTTCACGGCGCACGCGTCGCGCGATGTCATAGAGGGCGAGGGGCGCAAACGGCACAAACGGCGGCACGACGACGGCCGCGATGATGTAAGCGCAGCTCGCGGCCTCGCTCGCGCGCCGGGTGCGTTTCCCCTGTGTGACCTCGGCCAGCGAGGTGGCAATAATGCCAAGGCAAAACGCCACAACCAGACGAGCGTCCACGGCAAGACCCATGGCGGCCGCAATACAGCACGCCAGCACGATCGATTTGTCGAAAAGCCTGTTCATACGGGTATTGTACGCGATGCCGCGCATGGGGGAGGCGCCACCCGGAGCAACCGTGACATTCCTCCCACGCGGCAAAGCGGGGACGTCGGCAGACCGTGCGACCAAGCCCCACACTCGTGACAAAGCTCACTGGCGCGTGCCGGCGGCTCCTGCGATGATGCAATCGTACCGGGCCGCAATCAACGGAAGGGCCGCCTCATGACAGACATCGTCCACGTCGAAAACCTCGTCAAGCGCTACGACGACCTTATCGCGCTCGACCACTTTAGCCTGAGCATCGCCCCCGGCGAGATCTTTGGCCTGCTGGGCCCCAACGGCTCGGGCAAGACCACGTCCATCAACTGCATCCTGCAGCTGCTCGCCTACGACAAAGGCACCATCGAGCTGTTCGGCGAGCCCATGACGCCCGCCCGCTACGACCTCAAGCGCCGCATCGGTGTGGTGCCGCAGCAGGTGGCGGTGTTTGACGAGCTTACGGTGCGCGAGAACATCGACTATTTCTGCAGCCTTTACGTCAACGACCGCAAGCGCCGCCGCGCGCTGGTGGACGAGGCGATCGACTTTGTCGGGCTGGGCGACTTTGCCAAGTTTCGCCCCGGCAAGCTCTCGGGCGGCCTGGCGCGTCGCCTCAACATCGCCTGCGGCATCGCGCACAAGCCCGAGCTCATCTTCTTTGACGAGCCCACGGTGGCGGTCGACCCGCAGAGCCGCAACGCCATCCTGGAGGGCATCTGCCGCTTGCGCGACGAGGGCGCCACGGTGGTGTATACCAGCCATTACATGGAGGAAGTCGAGCAGATTTGCAGCCGCATCATGATCATGGACGGCGGACGTGTGCTGGCGCAGGGCACCAATGACGAGCTCAAACGCATGATTCAAATGGGCGAGCGCGTGACTGTCGAGGTCGGCGCCGTCGAGACCGCCACGGTCGAGCGGCTGCGCGCCCTCGAGCACGTGCTTTCGGTTGAGCTGTCCGGCGGCGAGCTCGTCTGCACCTGCGAAGCGAGCCCGCACAATTTGGTCGACATCCTCGACACGCTGCGCGCCGCCGATGTGGCGCTCGGCCGCGTGTGGAGCGAGCCGCCGACCCTCAACGACGTGTTCCTCGAGATCACCGGCCGCGAGCTGCGC
>CABUQI010000038.1 GCA_902493545.1 uncultured Collinsella sp.
GTCAGGCACCTTAACATGGCGTCGTTTATGCAAGATGGCGGTGATCTTATTTGAGCGGCGGCCAGATTCTTTTGCTCCCTAGTGCGCAAACAGTGCGGGCATCAAATGGGGACCATTGCCTCACGTAGAATCGATAGATTGAAAACTTGTTTTGATGTTGACAGGCTTTTGACCAGTGGCTCCTATTACTAAGTGGGAGTAGCTGAAACGAGGCGACTGCATAGCTCCATCTGTTTTGGTTACAACAAAATGTGTGCCGCGCGCCTGCGGCATGAAGGAGGGAGATTTCTATGAATATCGTTGTATTGAGTGGTAGCCCGCGCAAGGGCGCCAATACCGACACCATGGTCGAGGCCTTTGCCGAGACTGCGCGTGAGGACGGCAATACGGTCGAGGTCGTCCGCGTTGCCAGTAAGAAAATCTCTGGCTGCCTGGGGTGTCAGTATTGCTTTACCCATGAGGGCACTTGCGTGCAGAAGGATGACATGGCCAACGTGATCGAGTCGCTGAAAGGCGCCGATATGGTTGTCTTCGCTTCGCCTATCTACTGGTTTGATATCACTGCGCAGGAGAAGGCCGCCATCGACCGCCTGTACGCCTTCGGTGCTACGGGCTTCCCGTTCACCAAGACGGCCCTTTTGCTCGATAGCCATAGCGAGGGCGTCTATGATGCGGCGATCGCTATGTATAAGTCAACCTGCGCGTACTGCAAGTGGGAGGATCAGGGCATTGTCACCATCAGCGGTATGACCGAGCGCGACAGCATGGTATCGTCGCCCAAGTTGAAAGAGGTGCGAGAGCTCGCTCGCAAGCTCGCCTAAGGACAAGAGGGGCGCATGGCAATCAGCACTAGCGGAAATGCTTGCTGCCCTTACCAGGAGGAATGCTGATTGCCATGCAACGATGCTCCCGCGGACAATTCCGGTGTGCTAAAACGCCTTCTCGTTCAAGAATTCTCTGAACGCGGGGATGTCGAAGCCGACGAGGCCACGCCCACGTTCCCCGATAACGCCGTCCTCGAGGAGGCGGCGTTTGTATTGGCTTGCGTAGTTGCTGGCGACGCCCATGCGTTTGGCTATCTCCGAGATCCTGCTGGGGCCAGAATCGGGCAGCATCGCGAGCAAAAACTCAATGTCTTTATCGGAAAGCTCTCGATAGGTCGTTTCGAGAGAAGCCCGATGCCATGCTTCTCGAGTTGCCTGAAGATGCCATTCATGCACGTGCGCCAGTTGCCCTGGGCTTCTTGAACATATGTCCAATCGATGCCCACTGGACCAATTTGAACGCCGTTCATGCGCGCGTGAGACTGTGAAAGGTAGCTATCTGCCGCTTCTTTGGTTCGCTCGATAATATCTTCGAGCATGCCTGGCATGGCGGAGCCATTTGCTGTACTCCATGGTGGCTCCTTTGCAAGTTTTGCTAATTTTTGCAACTTTTGCTAACTTTTGCGAGTTTTGCTAACGGCTTAGGACGGTGCGGGAAGCCCCCGTATCGTCGACATTTCCGAGGATGACCTCCGCAACGAGCGGGGCCCGGGGCGCGATATTGCTGCGCTCCGGGCCCCGCTGCTTTGTAAAACTATGGCGGTTCTGCCGTCGTCCTAGTCAAACAGGCTCGGCATGTCGTTTTCCTTCATGAGGGCACCGGCTGAGGGGAGGCTCTGCGCGGTGAACTTCTCGGCCGAGACGCCGGTGCCAAGGATTTCCTCGGTCGTGCCGACGGTGGTGACCGAGCGGCCCTTCTTGGCGGTAAAGGCCTGGACACCCTGCGTGTTGGTGGTCGTCTTGGTCTTGAGCAGCGACGTGTTGAAGTTCATCAAACGATAGTCGCTCGAGACCAGCGCGATGTCGCGATCTGTGTTGAGCACCTGGGCATACAGCAGCTTGCTGCCACCGTAGATGGCGTTCTTGAGGCGTTTGCGGTTGGTCTTGGTGACGTATCCAGAAAGCGCGACGCGCACCACGCGGCCGTTCTCAAAGACAAACAGCACGTCGGCCTTGTAGTCCTCGGGGTCGATGACCCAGATGACACTCTCGTCGGGTTCCATCTCAAGATCGGTCGGCAGGTACGAGCCCAGCTGGGCCGACTTGGTGTCCTCAAACGCGGCAACCTTGCACTTGTACACCTGGCTCTTGTTGGTAAACACGAGCAGCTCGTGCGTGTTGGAGGACGGGAACTCGATAAAGGGCTTATCGCCGTCCTTGTACTTGAGCGTAGTGGCCTTCTTGAGCACGCGGTCCGTCATCTTCTTAAGGTAGCCATCGCGCGAGAGCATGATGGTGACCGGGTACTCCTCGACCTCGGGCTCCAAGCTTACCTCGATAACCTCATGGGGCTCGATCCTGCCCGTGCGGCGCGGCATCACGTACTTCTTGTTGACCGCGGCCAGCTCGTCGCTGATGACCTTCTTGATGTTCTCCTCGCTGGAGAGGATCTCCTCAAGCTCGGCAATCTCGCCCTCAAGCTTGGCAATGTCCTTGGTGCGGTTGAGGATGTACTCCTCGTTGATGTTGCGGAGCTTAAGCTCGGCAACAAACTCGGCCTGGGTCTCGTCGATGTCGAAACCCTTCATAAGGTTGGGCACGACCTCGGCCTCGAGCTTGGTGCCGCGGATGATGGCGATCGCCTTGTCGATGTCGAGCAGAATCGCCTCGAGGCCGTGCAGCAGGTGCAGGCGCTCGGACTTTTTGCCCAGGTCAAAGTTAATGCGGCGACGCGTGGACTCAATACGCCACTTGACCCACTCGTGCAGAATCTGGCGCACGCCCATAACGCGGGGATAGCCGTCGACCAGCACGTTAAAGTTGCACGAGAACGAATCCTGCAGCGTGGTCGAGCGATAGAGCTTGGCCATGAGCTTGTCGGGGTCGACGCCGCGCTTAAGGTCGATGGCGATGCGCAAGCCCGAGAGGTCGGTTTCGTCGCGGATGTCAGCGATCTCCTTGACCTTGCCCTCCTTAGAGAGCTTGACGATGCGCTCGATGATGACATCGGTCTTGGTGGTGTAGGGGATCTCGTAGACCTCGATGATGCGCTCTTCGGGAATCCAGCGCCAGCGGGAGCGGATCTGGAAGCTGCCCAGGCCGGTCTCGATAATCTTTTCCATCTCCTCGCGGCGGTAGATGATCTCGCCGCCGGTCGAGAAGTCGGGCATGGGCATGTACTCGAGCAGGTCGCAGTCAGGGTCCTGCAGGTAGTGCATGGTGGCGGTGCAGACCTCGTTGAGGTTGAAACCGCAGATGTCGGACGCCATGGCGACGCCGATGCCCTTGTTGGCCGAGACGAGGATGTTGGGGAACGTGGTGGGCAGCAGGCGCGGCTCCTTCATGGCGCCGTCGTAGCTATCGACGAAGTCGACCGGGTCCTTGTCGATGTCCTTGAAGATCTCGGCGCTGATGGGGGAGAGCTTGGCCTCGGTATAACGTGAGGCGGCGTAGCTCAGGTCGCCCGAATAGTACTTGCCAAAGTTGCCCTTCGACTCCACGAAGGGGGCAAGCAGCGCTTCGTTGCCCGTCGCCAGACGCACCATCGTCTCGTAGATCGCGGCGTCACCGTGCGGGTTGAGCTTCATGGTCTGACCCACGATGTTGGCGCTCTTCTGGCGCTCGCCCTTGAGCAGACCCATCTTGTACATGGTGTAGAGCAGCTTGCGATGCGAGGGCTTAAAGCCGTCGATCTCGGGGAACGCACGCGAGACATTGACGCTCATGGCGTAGGGCATGTAGTTGACCTCGAGCGTCTGCGTGATCGGCTGGTCGGTGACCTCGGAGTGCAGGCCGATGACGTTCTCGGCGTTGACCTGCTTTTTCTTTGGCTGGTTCTTCGTCTTCTTCTTTGCCACGATTTCCTCTTGAACTTCTTATGGGCCGTCGTTATCGATTTGCTGCTACTGCAGGTCCAGCTGGTCCAGGTATTCCTTGCCGTGCTCGGAGATATGGCGCTTGCGGCCTGCCTCGTCGTTGCCCAGCAAAAGGTTGAACATGGTCTCCATCTTGGTGACGTCCTCGGGCTCCACCTTGATCAGACGACGCGTCTCGGGGTTCATGGTGGTGAGCCACATCATGTCCGGATCGTTCTCACCAAGACCCTTGGAGCGGTTGATGGAGCACTTTTGGTCGCCGATCTCCTTAAGGATGCCGTTCTTCTCGAGCTCGGTGTAGGCAAAGTAGGTCTTTTCTTTGCAGTTGATCTCGTAGAGCGGCGACTCGGCGATATAGACGTAGCCCTCGTCGATAAGTGTGGGCACCAGGCGGTAGAGCATGGTGAGCACGAGCGTGCGGATGTGGTAACCGTCGACGTCGGCGTCCGTACAGATGATGACCTTGTTCCAGTTGAGGTTGTCCAGGTCGAAGGCGCCGAGGTTCTTGATGCGCTTGTCTTTGATCTCCACGCCGCAGCCCAGCACGCGCATGAGGTCCATGATGATGTCGGACTTAAAGATGCGCGGGTAGTCCTCCTTCAGGCAGTTGAGGATCTTACCGCGGACGGGCATAACGCCCTGGAACTCGGCATCGCGCGAGGTGCGAATGGCGCCTGCTGCCGAGTCGCCCTCTACGATGTAGATCTCGCGGCGGCTCTTGTCCTTGGAGCGGCAGTCGATGAACTTCTGCACACGGTTGGCCATGTCGGTCTTCTGCTGCAGGTTGGTCTTGATGCTCTGGCGCGTCTTCTCGGCATTCTCGCGCGAGCGCTTGTTGATGAGCACCTGCTCCATGATCTTGTTGGCGGCGTCCTTGTTCTCGATCAAGTAGGTCGAGAGACGCTCCTTAAAGAAAGCCGTCATAGCCTGCTGGATAAAGCGGTTGTTGATGGCCTTTTTGGTCTGGTTCTCGTAGGACGTCTGGGTGGAGAAGCAGTTGGTCACCAGTACCAGGCAGTCCTGGACGTCCTGCCACTTAATGCCGCTCTCGTTTTTGTTGTACTTGCCCTGTTGCTTGATGTAGGCATCGATGGCGCTGGTCAGAGCGCTACGGGCAGCCTTCTCGGGTGAGCCGCCGTTCTCGAGCCACGATGAGTTGTGGTAGTACTCCTGCATCATGAAGGTGCGCGAGAAGCACATGCACGCGGTGATTTTTACGTTGTAATCGGGCAGGTCCTCGCGATCGCGACCGCGACGGTCGGCCTCGATAAAGAAGGGCTCGGTAAGGTAGTCGGTACCGACCTTCTCGAGCACGTAGTCCTCGATGCCCTTGGGATAGCAAAAATCCTCTTCGGAAAACTCGCCATCGTCGCCCTCGATACGCAGGCGGAAGGTCACGTTAGCGTTGACCACGGCCTGACGGCGCATGGTTTCGCGATACCAATCGTGGGGAATGCTAATCGAGGTAAAGACCTCAAGATCGGGGCGCCACTTGATGGTGGTGCCGGTGCGGTTCTCGTCGCTGGGCTCAATCTCGAGTGCCTTCTTTTTGGCACCGACGACCTTGCCTTTTTTAAAGTGCAGGGAGTACTTGTTACCGTCACGCCAGACGGTGACGTCCATGTACTCGGAAGCGTACTGGGTCGCGCAGGAGCCCAGGCCGTTGGTGCCGAGCGAGAAGTCGTAGTCGCCGCCCTGGTTGTTGTTATACTTGCCACCGGCGTAGAGCTCGCAGAAGACGAGCTCCCAGTTAAAGCGCTTCTCGGAAGGGTTCCAGTCGAGCGGGCAGCCACGGCCATTGTCCTCTACCTGGATAGAGCCATCGCGAAAGGCGGTAAGGGTGATGAGCTTGCCGTAGCCCTGGCGTGCCTCGTCAACGGCGTTGGACAGGATCTCGAAGGCGGCATGCGCGCAGCCATCGAGTCCGTCCGAGCCAAAGATGACGGCGGGGCGCAGGCGTACGCGCTCCTCGTCCTTGAGCTGACGAATACTGTCGTTACCATAGTTTGCGGTGTTTTTTGCCATGCTCGCTCTCTTGGTACTTCCTCTTGTGTATTTAAGTCGTATAGATAGTCAAGGTAGCATAGCCCAGCCCGTGGGCGATTCCAACCAACACGAAATCCATCGAACAATCGTTCGATTAGATAATGAATGCTTGGAATGCGGGAGGGGCCTGTCCTATCCAAACATCTGCGGTAGGTCGATGAAGACGGTTCGATCGCTTTCGCCAGCTTCGAAGCCCGAACGGGAGAAGAATCCATAGCGATGGCACTTGAGCCCCGTTGCCTCGACTTGGATGATTTCCTCGTCGACCATTTTTTGCGTGACGGGGGATTTGCGGAACTTTGCTTCGTAGAATGCGTAACCCTCGGGGTCTTGCGTTACCACATCGAACTCGCCGCTCGTCTTGTTTGCGGGATCGTCGTACCAGTACTTGCCTATGGCGTCGAAAGCCGGTTCGATCTTGCCGGTCCTGTTCTGCCGCACGAGGTATTGACGGCAGACCTCCTCGAACATATGAGGAACGTAGTTTTCCTCGAAGTCTTGGGAGACGTGACGATCATAGAAGACTTCCGGGTCGAGCAGCTGACGCGCCGAGGCATTGCGGAAAACATAGCGATAGTAAAAGAGCGAAAGCGGATCCACTACGAAGTAGCCGGACTTACGCTTGTTCGTAGGGTCGTTGATGGGTGCACGCTTTTGGACGATTTCGAGTGACATGAGCTTGTCGAGCACGTCTGCCATGGCCGGACCGCTCGAGACGTGCGACTGTGCCAGCACGTCCCCCCAACGGGAGTAACCTTGTGCGAGAGCCCCGAAAACTTCGTTGGCGTTGGTCATCTTCGAGATCTCGGCGTTGAGATAGGACGGCACCTCGCTTTCTAAGCGGGCGCCAGGTTCCGTGACGAGCTCGATGATGTTGTCGCGTACGCTTTGGGATTGATCGATGAGGCGATTGTAAAAGGGGATGCCGCCAAAAACGCTATAGAGCCGCACCTTGTCCTCGGGCGAGAACGCGGGATAGAACTTCGCAGCGTCAAAGTAATCCATGGGCTTAAGCTCAAGCGCGAGATCAATTCGCCCGTAGAGGGGGCTTTCATGCTCGATGAGGGATTTCATAATCTCAACGTAGGAGCCGCACAGGACAATGTTTAAACGTGAGTCTTCCCTGTGAGCGTCGATTGAGGTCTGAAGAATGCTGTCTAAGCCCTTAACCGCATCTCTCAAGTAGGGGTATTCGTCGAGAACGAGGGTAATGTTCTTGTCTTTGGCTTGGGCAAACAGAAATTCGATGAGCTCGCGGATGCCTGTGAAGGCGAGCGGAGGAAAGCTCAGCGTTTCAGCAACAAGGGCGGACAGACTCTCGAGGTTGTCTGCCTCGGAGGTTTGGCGGCACTCGTAATAGACCGTTGCGACGTCCGACAAATCGGTTAGCGCCTGCTTGATGAGCTCACTTTTTCCGACGCGACGCCTGCCGTAAATGAGAACATTGCGCTGCTCAGGTGCTTTGAGCGTTTTCTTAATACGGGCGAGTTCACGCTCCCTGCCAATGAATTCCACTTACTCGGTTCCTTCCGACTCGGTTTTGTCCGAGTTAATTGTATCGCATGAATCAGTTTATGCTCGAGTTTACTCGGACAAAACCGAGTCGGTTCTGTCCGAGTAAGTTTGAATAGTGAACCGAAGTTGTAATGTCCGCATGGCGATGACGAACATGGTTTCCATAATGACAGATATAGTTGACATCTTCTGATAGATGCAATATATTTCTGCCATGTTGCAACGGATATCTGTCCATTACCACGAAAGGAACTCCATGCCGGGCAAAAAGAACCTACGCATGAAGGCGGCGCGCGCGGCGGTTGGCCTTTCGCAAGCTGACTTGGCCGAGGCCGTGGGCGTTACGCGCCAGACCATCGGCCTGATCGAGGCGGGCGGCTACAACCCCACGCTCAATTTGTGCGTGGCAATCTGTAAAGCGCTACGCGTTACGTTGAACGACTTGTTTTGGGAAGACGAGAGCGACGTCGACCCTGACGCTCTTTAGGAGTTCGCTATGAAATTTGAAGATTTAAAACTCGTGCAAAAGTGGCGTGAATATGCCGGCCCAAAGGATGAGCGCCTGGAGGCTGAGAACGCGAAGATCTACAAGATTGGTTTCGTGCTGCTTTCGTTTGGCATGTTGATGATCTTTTTCTACCAGTTTATAGCTCGACAGGTTGCGTGGGTTCACAGCGACGCCAGTGAAATGCCGCATGGCTTTGCAACGCCGTTCGAGGCGGCCATGTATTTGTGGCTCGTTCTCGTGATGTTGATTTGCGCAGGACTGCAAACGCGGAAGGGCTATGTCGATACCAATCGTTTTGGGCAAACCGAGCATCTTCCTGTTGGATATTTCCTGCTTCTCAGCGGTCTTAGCGGCACCGCGTTCGCGCTTGTTATTGCCGCAATGCGCTGTATCGCTGAGGCGCAGGTCGTACCGCTCGAAAGCGTCTTTTGGTTGGCGAACCTGGCCACGGGCGTGTTCTGCGGTGCGACGATTTTCGCGGCCACGTTTGCTGGCCTGTGCGCAACGTTTTTCACGGCGAAAAGACGCCGTGCCAAGCTCGAGGCAGAACTCGACTCCTCTGACGACATCTAATGCGTAATGGGCTGGCTCTGGGTATCCAGAACCAGCCCATTTGATGTTCGATGAGCCGAGTCGGCGCCTCTCACAAAGGTAACTGAGAGCTAGTGAGGCTTATCAGAATTGACCTCATCGGCGGTGTCGGTTTCGAGCGCCGTGCGGCGGGCGCTGTAGGCGACGAGGCCGGCGCCTGCTGCGGCGAGTGCTGCTGCGGCTGCCGTAAGGGGAGCGTTGACATCGCCCGTGCCCGCAAGCGCGCCCGCTTTTCCGAGGCGCTTGTTATTGCCGTGATCCTTGCCGCTGCCAGAGCCACTGCCGCTACCGGAGCTGCTTCCGCCGGAGCCGCCACTGCCGTCCGCCGTCATCGGTGCATCGTGAAGCCCCGTCGTATCCGCGTTGTCGCATACGCCGACCTGAACTTCTGAGCGTTCGCATGCCGCGTCGGGCACATGAAGCTCGTGCAGTACGGCACCCAGCGCCGAGTTTGCGCCCGGTCGAATTTCCTCGAGCGTTACGGGATCGAGCGCCACCAGCTTACGCGCCTTCGCATATAGCGTTACGCGTTTGCCCACCTCGTCGCTCCAACTCTCGGGGATGGCGAAGCTCATGCGGAACTGTGCCGTGCAACCCGGTGCCAGCACGGCGTTGCCACTGTCGGCTACCAGCGGGTGCGTTGCAAAATGTGCGCCCAGCGTCTCGAGCGTGTACTTCACGTGTGTCATGTCGTTGGCCGAAGCGTCCTCGGCAAGCTCTGGATCGTAGATCGATGCCATGCGTGCGTTCACTCCGAACCCGATGGATGCGCTGGAGAACGGCTGACTGGAGCCCTCTCGGTACAGATCGATCGTGCCGGCGGTCAGCAAGGTGTTGCCGTCGTTTCGCACCGTGACCATGAAGGATTCGCCTGCTGCTCCGGGCACCACCGCGCCCGAGGTAGCGACTGCGCCCGTCGGAGTGGCACACGCCACCAAGGGCACTTCGATGCCGTGTAGTTCTGCCTCGCTCTTCTCCGCGCTCACAATGTGCGTGGCGAGCGCGGAGAGCATGCTCCCCGACGTCAAAAATGTCGTTATCTGATCGACGGGATGGTCCAGCTCGCACATCACGAACGGCTCCGTGAACAGATCGCCTGCCAAGGTGCTGGCGAAGATGCGGAAGTGCTTGCCCATCACTGCTACCGGGTTGCCTTCTTCGTCGTAGGTTTGTCCCACCTTGCCATCGGTGTTCTCTACATAGAGCACGCACCTGCCGTTGTTGCTTACGCTAAACGATGTCGGGCCACAGCCTGCGGCACCCACGGGCTGCGTTGCAAATGCCGATGCGCCTCGTGCCCAAGTAATATGCTGCAGCTGCTCGTTGACGGTAGCCAAAAAGCCCGTGTGCTGCGGCCACGGCACCGCGTGGGGTACTGTGGCATCTGGCGACATAACGCCCCAGCCCGCAATGGACTGGCCGATCACGGCGTACGATGCACAGCCACAACCTCCTGCGGTCTCGTATGCAACGGGAACCACCATTTTGCCGTTGATATTCTCGGGCGCGCCCAGCTCGATGCTCGACGGTGCCTGCGGAAAGCGGAGGACCTGACGGAACGTGAGACTGTCGCCCAAATCATCCGACCACAGGGTAAAGCATTCCAGCGCAACCTCGGCCTCGCTACCGAGCGTCTTTTCTGCGGTGGCTCCGTGGCGGTGGAGGTAGGCGCCCGACAGACGTCCGTCGACCAGCGTCTTGCCCACCGTGATGCGTGGGCACTGCAGACAATGGTAGCCATCCTCCTGAAGGTGGCCGCGCGAGATGCTGCGCCATGACGTGTGCGATATCACGCGAACTCCGTCGTTGCTTATGCGCAGGCGCACAACGGACAGTATGCCGGCTGTGCTTGCCGTATCGAAAAGGGTGTTGTCGCCGTCGGGGCGCTCGCCCGAGACCAGCAGCACGTAAGCGTCCTGGTTTCCCCTCCCGTCCGTATATTCCAC
>CABUQI010000039.1 GCA_902493545.1 uncultured Collinsella sp.
CGATCGCCATTGGCGTGTTTGATGGCGTGCATCGTGGGCACCAAGAGCTGATCGAAGCGGTTATTCGCGATGCACATGATCGCGGCAGCAAAGCGGTCGTGGTCACCTTCGATCCTGATCCGGACGTCGTGGTGAGTCCGTTGCCCGCCCAAAAATTGATGACGACGGCCGACCGCCTGCATGCCCTGGCTCAAACTGGGGTCGATGCGGTGGTGGCCGTTCCCTTTACGCCTGAGGTTGCGGCGCTTGACCATGTTGATTTTCTCTCGCTGGTGTCGCGTCTGGTCGACATTCGATCGATTCGCGTTGGCAGTGACTTTAGGCTGGGTCGTGGCGGTGCTTCTGGTGTTGCCGAGATGCGCGCCTGGGGTTCCGAGCACGGCGTTGACGTGTACGGTCACGACCTGCTTTGCGAGGGCGGTGAGGCCATTTGCGCCACCCGCATTCGTCATGAGCTCGGACAGGGCCATGTGGAGCTGGCTGCTGAGTTGCTCGGCCGCCCGTATATGGTGCGCGGCGGTGTTATTCGCGGCCGTCACGAGGGTTCTGGCATGGGCTTTCCCACGGCAAACCTGCAAGTTCCCGACGGCCTTCAGGTGCCTGCCGATGGCGTCTACGAGGGCCTGGTGCTGGTCGATGACACCGTGTGGCCCGCTGCCGTGAACGTCGGACTGCCGCCGACGTATGCCGACGATGCGGCATCTGCGCATCTTGAGGCTAATTTAATTGGTTATACGGGCGACCTCTATGGCGCTTCCGTTTCGCTGGCGTTTACGCGCTGGCTACGTCCCTCGCGTGTGTTCGATTCGCTGGATGAGTTGATTGCGACCGTCGAGGGTAATATCGAGGATATTCGTCACAACTTGGGCGATCAGGGGGTGAGCATCCGTGATTAGCGATGAGGAAAAAGACCAGGTACGCGCTGCGTCTGACCTGGTTGCCATCGTGCAGGAAACGGTCGAGCTCAAGCCTCGCGGCCATGAGTTTTGGGGATGCTGCCCCTTCCATGGCGAGAAGACGCCGTCCTTCCACATTATCCCCGCCACGCAGGTGTGGCATTGCTTTGGTTGCGGCGAGGGTGGCGACGTTTTCACGTATATCATGAAGCGCGAGAACCTGAGCTTTCCCGAGTCAATCCGTTACTTGGCCGATCGCGCGGGTATTGAGCTGCATGACACCGGAGATCGCCGCGAGCGCGGCACCAAGCGTGCCCGCATCTACGATCTGTGCGCCGAGACCGCCCAGTTCTACCACACCATGCTCATGCGCGGTAAGGACGGCCGTCCGCGCGAGTACTTTGCCAGCCGCGGCATGGGCGGCGACGTCTGCCGCCGCTACTGCCTGGGCTTTGCACCGGGCCGTAACGCGCTGGTGTCGCACCTGTCCCAGGCGGGTTTTACCCCGCAGGAGATGATCGACGCCAACGTTGCCGTGAGTCGCGGGCGCGGGCAGCTTGCCGACCGCTTTTACGACCGCGTGATGTTCCCCATCTTTGACGAGCAGGGTCACAACATTGCCTTTGGCGGTCGCATTATGGGCGACGGCCAGCCTAAGTATCTCAACACCGCCGAGACGAGCGTGTTTCATAAAAAGCGAAACCTCTACGGCTTTAATTGGGCCAAGGAGTTTATCGTCGCGCAGGATACCGCCATCGTGGTAGAGGGCTATACCGATTGCATCGCCTGCTGGGAGGCGGGGATTAAAAACGTTGTCGCCACGCTGGGCACCGCCCTCACGGAGCACCACGTCAAGACGCTCACTCGCTTTGCCAAGCGCATCGTGTATATGTTCGACGGCGATGCAGCGGGCCAGAAGGCCGCCCGTCGCGCGATTCAGTTTATCGAGCAGGATTCCATGGACCTGCGCTGCGTGGTGCTCCCCGACGGCAACGACCCCATGGAGTTCATCACCGCACATGGTGGCGAGGCACTGCAGACGCGCATCGACGCTGCCGAGCCGCTTATGGACTTTGTCTACCGTTCGCTGCAGGAGTCGAGTGACATCACCACGCCGGGCGGTCGCGCTAAGGCGCTGGAAGATGCGCTGACGCTTATCTATCCGTTGCGCAACAGCTATATGATCGACACGTACTTTATCCAGATTGCCGATCTGCTGGGTTTGGATCTGGAGACGGTGCGCGCGAGCTCGGGTCGTGTGTTTCGCGATGTCGCCAAGCGCGAGGATGCGGAACGATGTCGTGAGCAGAACTATGAGCGCCAACGGGCACAGACTGAGCGGTCCGGTAGCGCGGGCGGTCGGGCGTCGGGTTCTCGCGATGCCGGTCGCGGTGCTTGGGCATCGGGCGCGACGCCGCCGGTGTCCGCGCCGGTCGAAGAAGAGCCGTACGACTACGTCCCGCTCGATGCCTACGGCGCCGCGCCCGTGGAGGTCGTCGACGACCTGCCGCCGATCGATGTGCCTGATGGTATGGGCGCTGTGCCTGTGGCTGACGGTTCGGGCGCACCGGCTGCGGCGGCGCCGATGGTTCTTACCGATCTTGAACGCAAGTCCTTGGCAGGGGAGCGCGAGCTGTTGACGATGCTCACGAGCTACCCCGACCTGTTCCGCACGTATGCCGACCGCATCTGCTCCATCGAGTGGGTTGACCCGCGTCACGAGTCCATTGCATGGGCCGTTCTGGCAACGCCGCCGGGAACCGATCCTGCAGCCTGCATGGATGCGGCGCGCTCGGTGTGTCCCGATGCGGCAACGCTTGTGAGTGCCGGCCGCATCTCCGCGACGAGCAAGCACCCCACCGAGACGAACATCGTGTTTATGCTTGATACGCTCGAGCTCTACACCATCAAGCGTCGCATGCGTGCCGCACAGGCGAAGCTGCGCCAGGACCGTTCACTCGATGATGAGGCCCGTCGCGCGCTGACCGTGCAGGCCGCGCAGGATTCGCAACGTCAACGCGAACTGCAAAAGTCGATCGGCGGCGTGGCGGACCCGTTCCGTTCGATCGGCCTGGAGGCCGCAGGCACCGAACAAGCCTAGATGTTGTGGTCAACCAGCGTATTCTCGCCTATATCCAGTCCTCTTTTTGGGTATAGACGTCAATGTGTGTGCTAAAGTATTGAGTCCTGTGGACTATGAAGGGAGAATCTGTGCCAAAAAAGACTGAGAGCACGGGTACTGGGCTGGAATCCTACGTTGCAAAGCTCATGGGCAACGGCTCAAACAGGACTTCGGTAACCGAGGACGAGATTCAGGTCGCCCTGAAGGATATCGATGTTTCTGACGAGCAGCTCACCGCGGTGTATTCCGCGCTGCGCAACAGCGGCATCCAGATTATCTCCGCGAGCGGTAACGACGACGCCCCCATGGACGTCGACGATGACGATACCGATTCTGATACCGACGATTTCGATGACGACGATGAGCACGATTCCGGCTCGCTCGACGATCACGAGCTCAAGATGGCCCGTCAGGCCGACGCCGAGATGGGTTCTTCCAAGAGCAAGAAGAAGCGCACCGTGCGCACGTCCCGTTCACGCTCCCGCGTGCGCGGTATCGATGCCTCCACGGTGATGCTGACCGGCGATCCGGTCCGTATGTACCTCAAGGAGATCGGCAAGGTCGACCTGCTGACCGCCTCCGAAGAGGTCGATCTGGCCATGAAGATCGAGGCCGGTCTTGAGGCCACCGAGAAGCTCGAGGCTGCCGATGCTGGTGAGCTCGAACTCACGCGTGCCGAGATGCGTCGTCTTACGCGCATTGAGAACGTGGGCCTCGAAGCCAAGCAGGCGCTCATCAGCGCAAACCTGCGTCTGGTCGTCTCCATCGCCAAGCGCTATGTTGGTCGCGGCATGCTGTTCCTGGACCTGATCCAGGAGGGCAACCTCGGTCTGATCCGCGCCGTCGAGAAGTTCGACTACCAGAAGGGCTTTAAGTTCTCCACGTACGCCACGTGGTGGATCCGTCAGGCTATTACGCGCGCTATCGCCGACCAGGCCCGTACCATCCGTATTCCCGTGCACATGGTCGAGACCATCAACAAACTCGTCCGCGTGCAGCGCCAGCTTCTTCAGGACCTGGGCCGCGACCCGACCCCCGAGGAGATCGGTGCCGAGATGGACATGAGCGCCGACCGCGTCCGCGAGATCCAGAAGATCTCGCAGGAGCCCGTGTCGCTCGAGACCCCCATCGGCGAGGAAGAGGATTCCCAGCTGGGCGACTTCATCGAGGACTCCCAGGCCATCGTTCCGCCCGATGCCGCCAGCTTCTCCATGCTGCAGGAGCAGCTCACCCAGGTGCTCGATTCGCTTGCCGATCGTGAGCGCAAGGTTATTGAGCTGCGCTTTGGCCTTGTCGACGGACATCCCCGTACGCTCGAGGAAGTCGGCCGCGAGTTTGGCGTCACGCGCGAGCGCATCCGCCAGATCGAGTCCAAGACTCTGGCCAAGCTTCGCCACCCCAGTCGCTCCAGCAAGCTGAAGGACTATATCGAGAGCTAGTCAAGCAAGAAGCGCCCTCAAGCACATCCGCTTGGGGGCGCTTTCATGTAGTCGTTGGGGACATTCTTGAATGACTGGTCGTTTAAGAACGTCCCCAATGACTAGGCCGGAAAATTTCTTAAAAAAGTTCTTGCCCTGAGCTGATTCGTCCGTATAATAAATTTTGTTGCTTGAGAGCACGCACCTATTCCTCGGTAGCTCAATGGTAGAGCACGCGGCTGTTAACCGCGCTGTTGTAGGTTCGAGTCCTACCCGGGGAGCCAGAATTTCCAGCCCTTTCCGTTGGGCTTTAAATTCCTCGGTAGCTCAATGGTAGAGCACGCGGCTGTTAACCGCGCTGTTGTAGGTTCGAGTCCTACCCGGGGAGCCAGGTTGTAAAACCCGTCGCTTATGCGGCGGGTTTTTTCATGTCGCGGTCGCCGTTCGCGAACGTTACCATATCAACATTTCGTGTCGAGGATGTAATCCCGTGACCCACCACCTCAACATGGCGCGGTCGTTGTAGAATATTGCGATGATTGCTCCCACGAGATGGTGCCGCGAGCACCAGATAAGGAGATTCTTGTGTCTGAGACCATTAACGGCAGTCTGAGCGTCTCGAACGACGTTATTGCCGATATTGCCGGTTATGCCGCGATGACGTGCTATGGCGTCGTCGGTATGGCCGAACAGCTCCAGGGCGCCGAGAGCGTGCGCCTGCTTGCCGGTCAGCGCCTCCGCAAGGGCGTGCTTGTCTCCGCCGACGAGAACGGCCTTACGGTCGATCTTCACGTCGTGCTCGAGAACGGCGTCAACATGAAGTCCGTCTGCCACAATCTTTCGAGCTCCGTTGCCTTTACCCTGCAGGAGATCGCCCAGATCGATCCCACCAGCCTTAAGATCGGCATCCACATCGACGCGCTCAAGAGCCGTCTGAACTAGCATCCGAAAACGGAGATTCAAATACCCATGATTGCAAAGACCATTCGCACCTGTTTTCCGATCGCTGCGGCTGCCGTTTCCGACAAGGCCGAGGAGATCAACAAGCTCAACGTCTTCCCCGTACCCGATGGCGATACCGGCACCAACATGTCGCTCACGCTCGCCTCGGTGACCAAGGAGCTTTCTGCTCTTCCTGCCGACGCCGACATGGAAGCCATCGCCGGCGCCATCACCCACGGCTCCCTGATGGGTGCCCGCGGCAACTCCGGCGTCATCACGTCGCAGATTCTGCGCGGCGTGGCCGAGGGCCTTATCTCTGCCGACGAGCCCATTACGTCCGCCAACATTGCCTTCGCCTTCCGTCGTGCCGTCAAGGTCGCCTTCCAGGCTGTCCGCAAGCCCATCGAGGGCACGATCCTCACAGTCCTGCGCGATGTCTCGACCAAGGCCGACGAGTGCGAGAAGAAGAAGTTCTCGGTCGAGGACGCGCTCGATGCCATCGTCGTCGAGGCCTATCAGTCCGTCGCCCGCACGCCCGACTTGCTGCCCGTTCTGAAGGAGAACGGCGTGGTCGACTCGGGCGCCTTTGGCTTTGCTATTTTCCTTGAGAACTTTGTTGCCGCTGCTCTTGGCCGTAGCACCGTTGTCGAGGATTTCTCCGCTACGTTTGACTCCGCCGGCTCTGCCCGCGATGCCGCTCTTGGCCGCGTTGAGATCGAGGCCAACGACGACTGGGAGGGCTCGGAGTTCCGCTACTGCAATGAGTTCCTCTTTAAGGCCGATGCTCCCTTTGACGAGGACGAGTGTCTGAAGTTCCTGGGCTCCATGGGCGACTGCGAGCTGCTCGTGGGCGCCTACCCCGACTACAAGATCCACGTGCACTCCAACACCCCCAACCTGGTGCTCGAGCACATGCTGCAGCTCGGTCAGATCTACGAGGTCTTTATCCACAACATGGAGATGGAGGCCCACGACCGTACCGCCAAGATTCACGAGGATCAGGAGAAGGCCGCCGAGCCCGCCAAGGCGCTGGGCTTTGTCGCCGTTGCCGCCGGTTCGGGCGAGGCCGACATCCTCAAGTCCCTCGGCGTTGACGTTATCGTCTCGGGTGGTCAGACCATGAACCCCTCGACTGCAGACCTGCTGGGCGCGGTGGACCAGGTCAACGCGACCTCGGTCATCATTCTGCCCAACAACGGCAACATCCGCATGGCTGCCGAGGCTGCCGCCTCTGCCTGCACGGACAAGAAGGTCGCCGTCGTTCCCACTAAAACCGTCCCGCAGGCGTTCTCCGCGCTGTTCGCGGTCCTGCCCGATTCCGAGCTCGAGGACGCCGTTGCCGCTATGGTCGACGCCATCAGCGAGGTTCGCGATGGCGAGGTTACCCGCGCCGTGCGCGATTCCAGCGCCTCTGACGGCTCTCCCATTCACTCCGGTGACGTCATGGGCATCATTGCCGGCTCCATCGATGTGGTCGGCTCCGACGTGAAGCAGGTCACGCTCGACTGCATCAACCGCATGCAGGAGGAAGAGGAGGGCGACGCGCTGACGATTCTGGCCGGCGAGGAGCTGTCCGATGAGGCCTTCCAGGAGATTGTCGACGCTATCGAGGAGGCTCAGCCCGATTTGGAGATCGACGCCCATCGTGGCGAGCAGCCGCTCTATCCCGTGATCTTCTCGATCGAGTAGGCATCTGCCCATGTCCGAGCTGTGCTCCGTGCCGCGCGTCTCGGAGCGCTTTGCCCAGAGCAATGCGCTTGACGAGGATATCGCGCGACTCAAATATGTTTCGGGTAAACGTGAGGAGGCCCTTCGCCGTCTGGGAATTCGGACGGTGGGGGACCTCCTTCTCCATATCCCTCATCGATACCTCGACTTTACCCGTTCGTGGTCCATCGAGATGGCGCCCATCGGTACCGTGTGCACCATCATCGCCACGGTCGACCGCATCGTCCAAAAGCAGCCGCGTCCGCGCATGCAGGTGACCGAGGTCTCGCTTGTGGACGAGACGGGCGTGCTGCAGGTCGCCTTTTTCCGCCAGCCCTGGATTGCCCAGCAGCTTAGACAGGGCGACCGCCTGGCCGTGATGGGCAAAGTCGAGTTTGCCTACGGTTTTAAGCAGATGGCCTCACCGCACTTTGAAAAGCTCGAGGAAGGGCGTGCCGCGGGCACTATCCTGCCGGTCCATTACGTGAGTGATGGCGTGAGCCAGGCGTGGATGCGCCGCATCGTAAGCGGCGCGCTCGAGGTCGTCGGTAATCCCTTTGATCCGATTCCCGCGCCGCTGCGCGCAAAGCGGAAGCTCATGAGCAATGCCCGCGCGTTGCGTTCGATCCACTTTCCCTCGAGCATGGCTGAGCGCGACATCGCACGCCGGCGTCTTGCCTACGAGGAGTGCCTCTACCTGCAGCTGGCGCTGCGTCTGCGCAACGACGGCGGCCTGGTCGATGTGGTGCCCTATGCCCACACCGCGGGCGAGCATCTGGGCGCGCTTAAACAGGCCCTTCCGTTTTCGCTGAGCGACGAGCAGGAGGCCGCATTCCAAGACATCCTGCATGACATGTGCGATGGCGGGCGCGTGATGAACCGTCTGCTGCTGGGCGATGTCGGTACCGGTAAGACCGCCGTTGCCGCCTGCGCGCTGGCTGTGGCTGCCGATAGCGGCACGCAGGCCTGCGTTATGGCGCCCACGGGCGTGCTGGCGCGCCAATATGCTGATAAGACCGGCCCCTTGCTCTCTCAGGCCGGTATAACGTGGGCGCTGCTGACGGGTGCCACTCCGGCGGCCGAGCGCGAGCGGATCCATGAGCAGCTGCAGTCCGGCGAGCTCGATGTCCTCTTTGGCACCCATGCGGTCCTTTCGGATAACGTTGCGTTCAAGCATCTGTCGCTTGTTGTCATCGACGAGCAACACCGCTTTGGCGTAGGCCAGCGCAACGCCCTGCGCGCGAAGGGCCCCGGTGCCGATCTGCTCGTTATGACGGCAACGCCCATCCCGCGTACGCTGGCGCTTTCGGTCTACGGCGATCTGGACACGAGTATCATCCGCCATCGGCCCGTCCCTGGTGCTGGCGTGACGACACGCGTGCTCACCGAGTCGAGCCGTGACCTCGCCTATGGCGCCATTCGCGAGGCGCACGAGAAGGGGCAGCAGGCCTACGTGATTTGCCCGCTCGTGGAGCCGAGTGACTCGGCCGATGAGCTGGAAGACGTGCCCGGTATCGCCCGCGACGACGAGGGCCGCGTGACGGTCCCCGTGCCGCTGCACGATACGGCGACCGAGCTCGATCGCCTGCGTCTGGCGTTGCCGGGTCTTGCCATCGAGCGCCTTCACGGCCGTATGCCAGCGGGGGAGAAGGACCGCGTGATCGACGCCTTCAAGCGTGGCGAGATTGACGTGCTCGTCTCGACTACGGTGGTCGAGGTGGGCGTTGACGTGCCCAACGCCACCGTCATGGTCATCGAAAACGGCGAGCGCTTTGGTTTGGCTGCCCTGCACCAGCTGCGAGGCCGCGTGGGCCGTGGCGGCGTGTCGGGCACGTGCCTGGTCATGACGCACTCCAAGGGCAACGGCGGCGCATCGGCGGCGCAAGATCGTCTGCAATCGCTCGAAAAAACCTCGGATGGCTTTACGCTCGCCCAGATGGACCTGCGTCTGCGCCACGAGGGCGAAATCCTGGGGTACCGTCAGCATGGCGGTGTGACCCTGCGCTTTGTCGACCTGGATGCCGACGAGGAGCTGATCGAGTGGGCCCATTTGGACGCGGTCGAGCTCTTGCGGTATGCTTGCAACCTTGACTCTGTGGCGACGCGTCCCCTGCGCGATGCGGTCGCCATGCGATATCGACACATATTTAAGGAGGTCAGCGGAGGATGAGAATCATCGGCGGCGAATGGCGCGGTCGTAAGATCGAGGAGCCCCGTGGTCGCGATGTTACCCGCCCCACGACCGATCGCGTGCGCGAGGCATGCGCATCTATGGTCATGTCGGCATTCGACTTCGATCTGGACGAGGTCCGTGTGCTGGACGCCTTTGGCGGCTCCGGTGCCTTAGGGTTAGAGATGCTCTCTCGTGGGGCCCGCTCGCTCACGACGTTTGAGATCGATCGCAACGCCGCGCGGCTCATTACCAAGAATATCGAGTCGCTCTGCCGTGACCGTGCGCGTTGGCGCGTGGTCACGGGCGACATGCTGGCGAGTGCCTCGCGCGGTCGTGTACCGGGCGGCCCCTTTGATCTGGTCCTGCTCGACCCGCCCTATGCTTTTGGTGCCGAGCCGGTCGAGGAACTGCTGCAGGACCTGGCTCAGCAGGGTTTACTTGCGTCTGGCGCTTACGTCCTGTTTGAGCATGCCGCCGCCGATGCGGGCGCGCATCCGGCAGGCTTTGAGACTGTACGTGAGAAGCGCTACGGCATTACCTCGGTCGACCTGCTTCGCTGGGTCGACGATAACGATGGTGAAGGCGACAACGCCGGCGCAGATGCCGACAACAACGATGCCACGACGTTTCAGGAGGACGCCCATGAATGACACCATCAACCGCGTGATCGTCCCGGGCACCTTCGATCCCATCACGTTTGGCCATATCGATGTGATCCGCCGTGCCCGCCGCATCTTTCCCAGCGTGATCGTCGCTGTTGCCGAGTCGCAAGGTAAAAACGGTGTAGGCACCACGTTTATGCTCGATGAGCGCGTGGCGCTGGCCCGCGAGGCGCTCGGTGATATCGACGGCGTCGAGGTCCTGCCCTTTACCGGCCTCTTGGTCGACTTCGCTCGTGAGCAGGGGGCGGGTGCCGTGGTCAAGGGCCTGCGCGCCATGACCGACTTTGAGTATGAGCTGCAGCAGGCCGACCTTAACTATCGCCTGGATAGCGAGCTGGAGTCCATCTTTGTCATGAGTGCGCCGCAGTACGGCTATATCTCGAGCTCGGTTGTTCGCCAGATCGCCTCGCTCGGCAGCGATGTATCGACGTTTGTCCCGCCCAACGTGGTCGAAGCGCTCAAACATCGCTTTTCGTGACGTTTCTTATTGCCTGGTGGCATGTGGTAAACTAACACGATGATATGTTACCTATGAAAGGAGAC